>CAVEWD010000049.1:0-6697 GCA_963619195.1 bacterium
CGCTATGGACCTTTTATTTGTCTATATGCGCAACTTCATTTTACAACGCGCGGAAAATTTTTGTTGGAGAATCTTAAAAACTTATTTATAATTTATAATGCAAGTAGAGATATATCTAGGCAGTGTCTCAAGTGGATTTTAAAATTATTAAAAAAAGAAGGGGAGACATGGCAACACAAATAAACATTACTTTAAAGGATGAGCGCGATTGGAGCATTCTTGAAGAAGCAAAATGCGAAAGGTTCTTTTTAGGAGCTTCGGGCAAGCTCTTATTTTCAGAAAGACATGGTCTTAGCTTTATATGCAGCGCAGGGAAAAAATATTGGGAACTTTCAAGAGAAGAACTCCTTGATGTTATTAAGGAGTTGGCTTCACACCTTAAAGATAAGTGCATAATACTAGCTGAAACAGTAACTGAATCCCCAAGCTTTGAGGGTAACTATGGCTGTTATTTAGGAGGCGACACCATACGTTTTAGAAGCTGCAAAACAACTCCCTCAATTACGGACATTCGCGACATATCCGACTGGATTAGCGAAAATGAGTTCATTTTAGATAGTGATGACAAACAGTATATATCACAATACAAAACATGTGCTGGCTTAGGTGAATTAAAAAGAGAACAAAAATTTAGCGACGAAGATCCTTCTGAACCTTTAGACTACCGCAGTTTTCCACACTGCGAATTTTGCGTCACCCGCAACTACCGCAAAACCGGGCTAGACATTTCAGAAGAAGAATAAACTATGATTAAAAAGCATCTTAAGACAACCGCTTAAGATGCTTTAAATTTTAATTTCTACAAAAGCTGAACACCGTTTTCTTCACACATCTTTAGGGTTTGCGCATCCCACAAGGAAGCTTGAACTTCGCCAATGTGGGCTTTCCCTGTTAGAAGCATGCAGAGCCTTGATTGACCAATACCGCCTCCCATGGTAAGCGGAAGCACATTATCCCTAACCATTTTATGATACATAAGCTCACTTCTTTCCTCGCATCCCGCCTTTTTAAGCTGGCTCTCCAAAGAAGCAGCATCAACCCTTATTCCCATGGAACTTATTTCCATTACACAGTCCAAAACAGGGTAATAGAACAAAAGGTCGCCATTAAGCTGCCAGTCGTCATAGTCAGGGGAACGCTTATCATGAGGAAGACCATTTGAGAGCACATCGCCAATGTTCATAATAAAGGCTGTTTTATGCTCCTTAACATATTCATACTCCCTTTGCGCACTGTCAAGGTCTGGATACATATCTAAAAGTTCTTGACTGGTAATAAAGCTCACATTGCTCTCAAGCTCATATTCACTGGAAAGTTGATGATATTTAGCTTTAACCACTTCAGAAGAAAAGCAGATGCACTTCACAATGAGCTTAACAATATTTTTTAAGGTTTCAACATTTCTCTCATCTTTCGTGATAACCTTCTCCCAGTCCCATTGGTCCACATAAACTGAATGCAAATTATCCAATTCTTCATCTCTTCGAATGGCATTCATATCGGTGTAAAGACCTTTTCCAGGGAAGAAGTTATATTTATAAAGAGCGTATCTTTTCCATTTAGCTAAAGACTGCACCACCTCTGCATCGCTTCCAACAAAAGGAATATCAAAGCGCACAGCTCTTTCAACCCCATTTAAATTATCATTTATGCCTGTGCCGGGATCCACAAACAACGGCGCGCTTACACGCTTCAGGCTCAGCACAGATGTCAGAGTATCTTGAAATGTCCTCTTGATTAGTGCAATAGCGCTTTGGGTTTCGTAAAGATCCAATGAAGAAGAATACCCTTTAGGAATAAATGTTTTCATAATTCTGACCTCCTGCGTACAATTATAGAGTGAATTGTATCACACCATCTTCTTTTTATACATTAAATACTTAAAATAACACCAAAAATTTTACCTTTTATAAACTTTTAAGCACTCAAAAAGCTCCCAATTTCTTGAGAGCTTGCGTCCCACATTAACAACTACCTATTTGCAAATTTTCTCCAATGCAGCATCCAGATAATGGAAATCCAGATCTTCAATTTTGCCGCTGTCGCAATAAGCAGCAATATCAGGTTCAATAGGAATTCTACCCAATAACTCTATCCCGCTTTGCTCTGCCACATCCTCAATATGGCTTTCTCCGAAAAGCTTAATTTCTTTGCCACAGTCTGGGCACTTCAAATAGCTCATGTTTTCCACCAAACCATAGATTGGAATATCCATTTTTTCAGCCATTTTAATTGCCTTTTCAACAATCATGGAAACGAGCTCCTGAGGGGAAGCCACCACAACGATTCCATCCACAGGAATAGACTGGAACACCGTAAGAGGCACATCACCTGTTCCCGGAGGCATATCAATAAACATTACATCTAAATCGCCCCATACAACATCTGTCCAAAACTGTTTCACCGCCCCTGCAATAACAGGGCCTCTCCATATCACAGGATCTGTTTCATCGGCAGCAAGAAGGTTTATGGACATAACCTTAATTCCATTTTTGCTCTCCACAGGCAAAATGCCGTTTTGATCCCCTCTGGCCTTTGTGTGCATTCCAAACACCATCGGAATGGATGGACCCGTAATATCCGCATCAAGCACAGCAGTTTTTAAACCCATTTTGTTCGCACCAACAGCTAAAAGCGATGTTACTAATGACTTTCCAACGCCACCCTTTCCGCTTACAATGCCAATAACTTTTTTGACACTGCTTTTTTCATTGACCGCTTCAATAAAGCTGCTTTTATCTCTGCTTTCGCAATTTTCGCTGCAGCTTCCGCAATCGTGATCACAACCTTCGCTCATCTTTTGTCTCCCTTATTTTTTTATAAATTTATTTATCATTATCCTTTTCGTCTGACTTTATGGCAAATATGGCAATTGCCACCATCACAGCAGGCAAAATATCTTCTTTCCTTTCAATTTCAAGGGTATATACCGGCGTTACAACTCTTAATGCCCGCCTCTTAATTGAAAAAACTTTTCTGCGCCCTTTAGTAACATCATAGTTAAAGTCCAAAATGTCTCCAGAGGCAACCCAATCATCATAACCTATGGTAAATTTATCCTTTATTAAGGTAATATTCTTAGCAATATCCCCAATACACTCATCACCAATATATAAAACCCAATGAGGCACCAGGCTTACAAGTTTCTCTTTTATTTTGCCGCATTCATGTCCCTTTGCATCATAAATTTCAAAGGTTTTTGTAACAGCAGGCTTACCTTTTACTGTGTACACATCATTTCCCTTTTCATCGGAAACAGTATATTCTCCAAATATGGAAATTGCCTTCTGCTTTATGGTAAGCTTCATATAATCGCCCCCCTAATCTGCTTTAAAAATTTTCATTTAATCTATTTATTTTCACTTAATATCGATTGTTATTGCACTGATAATTATTTTAACACATATTTAGATATCTTATCCATTAAAATTTGCAAAATATGTGTATTTAAAGCCTGTTATAAGCATTAAATGTTAAAATAACTACCTTATTATGGTATAATTATTGGAAATTTACAGAAAAGAGGGAATATATATGAAAACATCTCCCGACCTTACCTATTACGAACAACTTATACAACAAAATGACCCAATACCCAACGAATGGTTTGATAAATTCCATGTTTTCAGAGGACTGCGTGACAACAATGGAAAGGGCGTGTTAACAGGTCTTACCAACATATCGGATATTTACTCTAAAAAAATTGTGAATGGAGAAACTATACCTGCAGATGGTGTTCTGATGTATCGAGGAATACCAATACAAGATATTGTGAATGGCTTTTATAATGAACACCGCTTTGGATATGAGGAGGTGGTCTATTTGCTTATGTTTGGTTCTCTTCCAACAAAGCAGGAATTGATTGAATTTACAAGTCTTCTCTCCTCCTATAGAACCCTTCCCCCAAGCTTTACAAGGGATGTTATAATGAAATCTCCCAGCACAGATATTATGAACTCCCTGGCAAGAAGTGTGTTGATGCTGCATTCCTATGACGAACGTGCCAATGACATCTCCATTGAAAATGTGCTTTCACAAAGCCTTTTATTAATAGCCGTATTCCCAATGCTTAGCGTTTACAGCTACAATGCCTACAGACATTATTTTTGCGATGACAGCATGATAATACACCAACCGGATGCAAATCTCTCAACTGCTGAAAACATTTTAAGGCTACTTAGAGCCGATATGAGCTACACACAAACAGAGGCGAGAATATTAGATTTAGCCTTGGTGCTTCATGCCGAGCATGGCGGAGGAAATAATTCCACCTTCACAACCCATGTGGTTACCTCCACAGGCACTGACACTTACTCTGCCATTGCTTCAGCCCTTTGCTCACTTAAGGGACCTCGCCACGGTGGAGCAAATATAAAAACGGCAGAAATGTTTGAGAACATTAAAGAAAATGTGAAGGCCTGGACAGATAAGGATGAAATTAGAGAATACCTCGAAAAAATAATGGATAAAAAAGCATTTGATAAAGCAGGACTGATATATGGTGTTGGCCATGCCATTTATGCCTACACAGACCCACGTGCAGTGATTCTCTCCGGATTTTTAAAGGAGCTGACCACTGAAAAAGGCTGCAACGAGGAGTACGAACTTTTCAAAAGGGTGGAGGAATTAGCTCCCCAGGTAGTGGCCTCCCGCACAAAGGTATATAAACCCCTTTGCTTAAACATTGACTTTTATAGTGGTTACATTTATAAGCTTTTAAACCTTCCTGAAGAGCTTTACACTCCAATTTTTGCAATTGCCAGAATTTCAGGCTGGTGTGCTCACAGAATTGAGGAACTGGTAAACCAAGGCAAAATTATACGCCCCGCTTATGAAAATGTCTGTGCCCACACATCTTACATTCCACTGGAGGAGAGAAATTAAAATGGAACTGTTGTGGAAATTGTCAGAAATTAGAACTGACTTTTTGAATGTTTTATTTAAATTCTTCACCTTATTCGGAGAAGAAACCTTTGTATTAGCAGTAATTTGTGGCTTATATTGGTGCATAAATAAAAACCTTACATACAAAATTGGTATGAGTTACTTTTTCTCCGGAATTGCGGCGCAAAGCCTGAAAATAATTTGCCGAGTACCTCGTCCCTGGGTGAAAGACCCCTCTTTCACCCCCCTTGAAGGCTCCCTAAAAACCGCAACAGGCTACTCCTTTCCCAGCGGTCACACACAAACCGCCACTTCAATTTATGGTACTTTTGCAATAAACACAAAAAAATTATGGCTGAAATGTCTTATGGTGCTGCTTATAGCTGCGGTGGGCCTTTCCAGAATGTATATGGGGGTACACACCCCACAGGATGTAATTTGGGGTTTTTTAATATCCATTGTACTCACAATAAGTGTTAACCTTTGCATGAATAAAAGCTCATCTCAACGAACTGACTTAATCCTTTGCATTGTTCTGACAGCTGTTTCCGCTATATCAGCCATATATGCAGTCATCCTACAAAACAGTGGCATAATTGAGGCACAACATGCCCAGGATTTATGCAAAATGTCAGGAGCTGCTGTGGGATTTGCAATAAGCTTTTATATTGAACGAAAACATATAAATTTCAACGAAAGGTCTTCAGGCTTTTTGAAAAATGTTGTTAAGCTTTTTATTGGCATAGTAATTTTACTTGCCATCAAGGCTGGTCTTAAACCGTTGTTGGGAACTGGTACTGCCGGCGGATTTATAAGATATATGCTTATGATCATATGGGCAATGTGCTTATATCCATTAATAATAAAGAAATATCAGCAGGCACATAATTCATGACAAAGCTTTTATTAAAAATTTTCATTAAAGACTCCTCCAATACGAAATCTCCGCAGGTTAAGGCAGCATATGGCCGACTGGCCGGAATTGTTTGCACTCTATGCAATATATTGCTTTTTGCAATGAAGCTAACCATTGGAAGTCTTAGTGGAAGCGTATCAATCACAGCGGATGCTTTCAACAACCTATCTGATGCCTCCTCAAATATCATATCGCTGGTTGGCTTTAAAATTGCCTCTAAACCAGCAGATAGAGACCATCCCTTTGGGCATGCCAGATTTGAATACATTTCCACCCTAGCAGTTTCTGTTTTGATGCTTTTCATAGCCTTAGAACTTGCTAAAAGCAGTATTTTAAAGCTATTTTCTAATCAAAGTGTGGAAATGAGCCTCCCATTCATTTTATGTCTCGTGCTTTCGATATCCATTAAAGCATGGATGGCGGCATTCAACAAAAAGTTAGCTGATATGATTTCATCTCCGGTGCTACTTGCCACCTCTCAGGACAGCCGAAATGATGTTATATCAACATTAGCAGTACTTGTTGGTGCCATTTTAAACCTGACATTTAAAATAAATATAGACTCGTTCCTCGGGCTTGGTGTAGCAATATTTATCTTTATATCAGGCATAAGCTTAATAAAAGATGCATTTAGCCTAATAATGGGAAATGGAGTGAGCATGGAAGAGGAAAATACAATTTTCCATACGATTTTGTCCTACAATGGGGTACTTGGCGCTCATGATTTGATGGTTCATGACTATGGCTTAGGACGAAAATTCGGTAGCGTACACGTGGAAATGGATTCGCAGGTTTCCCCCACCGAAAGTCATAGGCTTATAGATCAAATTGAGCAGGATATAAAAAATGAAATGAATATTAACATTGTAATTCATTATGACCCAATCCCTGTGGGAA
>CAVEWD010000050.1:0-6539 GCA_963619195.1 bacterium
CAATGCTGCGGCCAAGAACACGCTTGTTTTCCTTATCCTTGTGAATCTTCGTATTGCGGCTCAATTTCTGCGGTAAGTCTATACTTTTGATGTTGAAAAGTCCCAAGTCTACATAGTGATAGAGCCACAAAATCAAGCTGCGAGCTGAGTGAAGAGCAGATAATAGATAAGCTGGATATACTCTTTAAACAAGCGGTTGATAGAGTTGTGAAAAAATGCTTAGAAAATGGCTATAAGGTTGTTTTGGACATAAGCGGCGGGCTCGATAGTAGAATGATTGCTTCTGTTGTGAAATCCCTTGGATATAATGAAAATGTTATTGGCATAAACTATGCGCAGGATGAATCAGCTGACCAGAAAATTTCAAAATTAGTTGCGAAAAAATTTGATGTTAATCTGCTCCAATACATAATGGATTCAGGAGAGTGCATTAAGGATATTGATGATTTAATCTTTATGAATCAAGGGTTTAATTATTATATTGGCATCACCGGAGGCAGATTTGTTTTGGAAAATCTCGATAGAAAAAATTACGGTGCAGAACTTTGGGGCATTTTAGGAGACATATATGAGGGGGCAATGATAGTCGAGCCTGACATTACAAACCTCGATTGGTGTTATCCTAGATTTAGAACTTCAAAATTTTACCCTATTAGAAATAAAGATGGCTACAATAGAAATTATGAAGATAACGAAATTATGTGGTTTTATATCAGAGGAATGCTTGCAGGCGCGAATACAGCATTTATTCGACAAAATTTCCTTGAAGCTCCCGGGGTATATGGTGATGTTGAATTTATGGATTTTATTTTTTCCATTCCCTATGAAACAAGAACAAAAGGTCACATTTACAGAAAATGGATGAAAAAATATTATCCTGATGCCTATGATATTGTGTATTCCGGCAACAAAATTAAGGTTTGTGTGGATGATAGGGAAGAGGCGTTAAGATTTTTTATTCGCAGAGTAGAAAATAAACTCATTAAAACATTTAACAGGAAGTATTTTGAACGGACTTCTTCGATGAACCCAATTGATTATTGGCTTAGAAATAATCCATCTATAAAAGAATATATTGATAAATATTTTGATAATCACATATCGCTGTTAAATGAATTTGCGCAGCTGCAAAATGAACTAACTGCACTTTACAGCTCAGATAATGCTTTAGATAAAATAGTGGCATTAAGCATGATATCGGCCATTAAACAATATATTCTGTAGCCCCGAAAGGTGTATAGCTTTTGATATGGTGTAGTTATTTATAATTTAGCACAAAACGAGCTGTGGCGTGTATCAGCTCATTTTGTGCGTGTTATTTAATTGATTAACTATAACGTTTCCGGGGCAAAATCGCTTTGTTCTAAAAGCTTTGTCTCATAAGCATTTATAATGGCGTTTTGCAGCATAATGCGTGTTTCTCTGTTTATTGGATGTGCGATATCCTTATATTCGCCATTAGGTAGTTTTCTGCTGGGCATTGCGATAAAGAGCCCGTTTTCGCCTTCTAACACTTTTATTTCGTGAATAACAAACTGGTCATCAATGGTAATTGAAGCTCTTGCCCGCAATTTGCCCTCATTAAGAACCTCGCGTATCTTTATATCTGTGATTTGCATGGCATAATTCCTCCTAGTCGATTACATTTTGCAGCTTAATTATACATTAAATTGAGGAAATGTGTGCTTTAATTTTATTTTTACTTCATTAAAAATGGCAATTTAATGAAAAAATCACATAATTTTAAAGAAGTTAGATAAAGCTAAATAAGCATTTGTAAAAAAATGTTTTAATGGTACAATAATGTGAAATTTTAAATAAACATACTTGCTGAGGAGACAAATGGAAATTAATACCACCAAAAGTCTTGAAGGGATAAAAAAAATATATTTTGTAGGCATCGGAGGAACTAGCATGAGCGGTTTAGCGCTTATGTCGCTCCAAAATGGCTTTAAGATTGAGGGTTCGGACATGCGTCCGTGTGTTTACACTGAGAAGCTTGAAGACAAAAATGTGTTGATTCATTATGGACATAGGGCTGAAAATGTGCCCAAAGATGCCGATTTATTGGTTTACTCTGCTGCAATTCACCTGGATAATATAGAAATTGTAACTGCACAAAACTATGGAATACCACTTTTGGAAAGGTCTTATTTTTTAGGACTTTTATCCAGACTTTATCCCGACACAATTGCCATTAGCGGCACCCATGGGAAAACCACCACATCATCCCTCACAGCCTTAACGCTTTTGAATGCCGGTCTCGACCCATCTATTTCAGTGGGGGGGACAATAAAGCAAATAAATGGCAATTCCAGAGTTGGGAAAAGTGAGCATTTTGTTATAGAAGCCTGTGAATTTGTAGATAGTTTTTTGCATACTAAGCACAAAATTGGCGTTATATTAAACATCGACCGTGATCATTTGGATTATTTTACAGGCGGAATAGACCAAATTACTGAGTCATTTTGCAGTTTTGCGAAAATTCTTCCCGAGGATGGTCTTCTGGCTGCTTATGGAGATGATGAACACGTTAAAAAGATTCTGCCAGAAGTTAAGGCGCCAGTTGAGACTTTCGGGTTAGGTAAAGATAATTATTGGTATGCTGAAAATATTTCATATAATGACTTAGGTCGTCCCACATTTGATGTGTATAAAGAAGGGGAGTTTTTCGGCACATTTAGCCTTAATATACCGGGTGAACATAATGTTATAAATGCATTAGCTGTGATAGCTGTGGCTCATCATCTTGGCATCTCAAAT
Source organism: bacterium (assembly GCA_963619195.1). Classification (GTDB taxonomy): domain Bacteria; phylum Bacillota; class Clostridia; order Eubacteriales; family Anaerofustaceae; genus RUG14186. Next base: position 2,764 of record CAVEWD010000050.1, read on the forward strand.
GAAGTAATTCAACAAACCTTTAGTGAATTTAATGGTGCTAAACGTCGCTTTGAGTTTAGAGGCGAGGAGAGAGGCATAAAGGTATTTGAGGATTATGCTCATCACCCCAAAGAACTTAGGGTTACCATAGCTGGCTGTAAAAACTACAAGCACAATAAGTTGTGGGTTGTTTTCCAGCCTCATACATATTCGCGCACATATTTGTTGCTTGATGAATTTGTAGATGCTTTTCAACAAGCAGATGAAGTGATTTTGAATGACATATATTCAGACAGAGAAGCCAACGAATGGAATGTGTATTCTGAGGATATTGCCGAGAGGGTAGAGGAAAAATTCCATATTCCGGCAAGAGTAATCAGTAAGTTTGAAGATATTGTTGATTACATTAAAACTAATGCTTCTGAAGGAGATTTTGTTTTAGTGGCAGGGAGTCAATCAATTAATAAGGTTGCCTTCGATTTGGTGGATGCTCTTAAGGAAGAAAATTAGAGTTATACATAGTTGAAATAAAAAGGCTTCAATAGACTTTGTCAATCGAAGCGTGCGATTTTTTGAATTTTTTTGTAGGCCGGTATTAATATCGGCCTACAAATGTTTCTATTGAAAACATCATTCAGATACTCTTCACACGGTTCTTAAACGTAGCTTTGGGCATTAAACAGAATATATTCCTTACCCTATTATGACTCAATTTGTTTTTCCTTAACAAAAATTGTTTTACACTCTGTAACTATGATGTCAACTGGCACATCATGAAAATCTGTGGGAATGCTATCCACCAAAAAATCATCGTATGACGGGCACACCTTTGTGCAATAAGGTGTTATTTTTTCGAAAAGCCTATCATAATATCCTCCGCCATAGCCAAGTCTCTTTCCTTCGAGAGTATAAGCCAAGCCCGGTGTTATTATAAGATCAAGCTTTTCGGGAGATACTGTTTCAGCCTTGTCATCTTGTATTTCCATAATCCCCAACTTTGAGGTGGTAAATCCACCAGGGAAGGTTTTAGTCACACAAAGTTTCATTTCATTTCCAGCTACGCAAGTTGGTGTAATTACAATTTTCCCTTCGTTAATCATTTCATTTATGAAATGATGAGTATTTAATTCCTTATTGTAGCTTACATACACCATTATTGTTTTCGCATTTTTATAGCATTCTAACTTCTTTATTTTGCTAAAAATATGTTCGCTAGTGTTAAGTATGAATTCACTGCTTAATTCTTCTCTTTTTTTAAGGAGCTCCTTCCTTAAGCTCTTTTTGTCATCTGATATCATTTTTCACCTCTAAGAAAATTTATATATGGTAAAGCTTGAAAATATTTTGTCAGGCTCCAACTTAGTGGATGGAAACTCTAAAATGTTTGGACTATTAGGGAAATGCTGCGTTTCTAAACAAACTCCTCCGTATTTCCCGAAAACACCATTTAGACATTCTCTTGTGCTAAGGTTGTTAGCTGTGTATAGTTGCACTCCAGGCTGATCTGTAAAACATTCCATTTTAAGGGAATTATCTTCGTTTTTAACAGCAGCAAATGGTTCATTGCCCTTGTCTTTTGAATCAATTATAAAATTGTGGTCATATCCGCCAAATCGAGCCACTTTGGTTTCATTTATATCACAACCAATTTCTTTAAATTTGGTAAAATCTAAGGCTGTGTTTTTGCACGCAAGAATTTTCCCAGTTGGTAATGTGGAGTCATCAAGTTCTGTAAATGTCTTTGAATTAATTTTTAGCTTATGCCTTAATATATTCCCGTATCCGTTAAGATTGAAATATGAATGATTTGTAAGGTTTATAACCGTTGGCTTCGTTGTGGATGCTTTATATGATATTTTTAGGCAATTATCATAAAGAGTGTATTCAACATATATTTTCATCTCTCCAGGGAAGCCTTCTTCTTTATCTGGGGAAGTTCTAGAGAAAATAACGCTATTTTGGGTTATTGAGTAGTCCCATACGTGCTTATCAAACCCTGTTCCCCCACCATGAAGTGTGTTTTGACCATCATTTTTAAAAAGGTTAAATGTTTTTCCGTTTAATGAGAATGATGCATTGCCTATTCTATTGGCATATCGTCCAACCGTAGCGCCTAATGTACCATCATTTTTTACATATTCCTCAAGTGTTTTATATCCCAAAACGACGTTAATAATTTCTTCATTTTTCTTTTTCACATACAGACTTCTTAATGTGGCACCGTAATTTATTAATTCGGCCATGGTGCCGTCATCATTTATCATTTTTATCAAGTAGATTGTTTCATTATTGAAACAGCCAAAATTAAGAACTTCAAAATGCATCTTGTTCACCTAAATAAGCTATATTATATATCCTCCATCCACATTGATCACTTGCCCTGTGATGTATGAGGCTGCATTACTTGACAGAAAAAATGCCAATTCAGCCACATCCTTGCAGCTGCCTGATCTTTCTAGTGGAATTTCTTCAATAAAGGCTTTTTTTTCTGCTTGAGTTAAATTTTTGTTCATTTGTGTGTCAATAAATCCAGCACAAATGCAGTTAACCCTTATTTTACTGGCAGCAGTTTCTTTTGCAAGTGCCTTTGTTAAGCCAATTACACCTGCCTTTGATGCACTATAGTGTGTTTCACATGAACCGCCACATGCACCCCATATTGATGAAATATTTAACACGCAACCATTTTGATTACTTATCATGTCTGGTAAAAATGCTCTGGTAGTTTCGAATGTCCCGGTGAGATTGACCGAAAGCATCTCTTCCCATTCATCATCACTGATATCACAAAATAACTTTTGTTGAGATATCGCTGCATTGTTTATCAATATATGCGTTTGCCCATAGGTTTCTTTAACCATTTCATAAAAGCCTGTTATATTTTTAGTATCCCTAATATCGGAATAAAAAGCACTAACTGAAGGGTTAATCTCGCGAAGAGACTGTTGAAGTTCTAAAGCTCTTTCTTTATTACTATAGTATGAAAATGCAACTCTATCTCCATTCAGTGCAAATTTTCTCACCATCTCAGAGCCAATATCCCCAGAACCTCCTGTAATTACAACGGTTCTATTTTTTGCCATTTATTTTTTCCTCAATAAGGTAATTCCTCGCGTAAACTCCCATTGGATGCAACAATGTACCCTTCTCCAAAACAAAACTTATAGACCTATCAAACGTCTCTATCAAGCCGTCATTGAAATTTTCAAATACATGCTGTCGCAAAATGTCAACCCCTGGGAAATTTCTGCTAGGTTCAATCATATCCGATACAAAAATAATCTTTTCCAAAACACTCATATTTTCTCTACCTGTTGTGTGATATGCTATGGCATTTAATATATCTTCATCTTCTATTTTGTATTCATATTTTGCAATAAGTGCACCTACAGGGGCATGAAGAAGGCAACTATTTTTCACTGTTATGTGATCAGGTTCTATGCCATGTTCACGCGAGTATTCCAATTGTTCGGTTATAGGCATTTCTTTAGCGCAATCATGCAGGATTCCCGCAATATATGCCTTTTTATAATCGCTGGATAATATTTTTGCTAACTTTTCAGCTGTTTGTGCACACCCCATAGAATGATTAAATCTTTTTGTGCTTAATCTCTCTTCTAAAAGGGCAGTTATTTCTTCTGGTGTCATTTTTGATTTAAATATATAACCCCTTTGCTTTTATATATTCATATACCTTTGTTGGGAGCATGTCCTTAATATCAGAACCATTCTGCAGTCCATTTCTAATTTTCGTTGATGATATTTCCTTAGGTATATAATCCTCCAACAGGTATATC
>CAVEWD010000051.1:0-743 GCA_963619195.1 bacterium
TTGGCTGAAGTGCAAAACAGCAACGGCAACATCATTTTATTTATTGATGAAATTCACACCATTGTAGGAGCAGGTAAAACTGAAGGTTCTATGGATGCCGGAAATCTACTCAAGCCAATGCTGGCAAGAGGTGAATTGCACTGCATAGGCGCCACCACAACAGATGAATATAGAAAATATATTGAAAAGGATCCTGCCCTTGAGAGACGTTTTCAGCCTGTAAGAGTAGATGAGCCAACGGTAGAGGATACAATCGCCATTTTAAGGGGCCTTGAAGAGCGCTACGAAGTGTTCCATGGAGTCAAAATCACAGATGGTGCAATAATTGAAGCCGTGGAACTCTCAGACAGATATATTACAGACAGATATCTGCCGGATAAAGCAATTGATCTTATTGATGAAGCTTGCGCTATGGTTAGAACAGAGATGGATTCTATGCCTACTGAGCTAGATAACATCCGCCGTCAAATAATGCAGTTGGAAATTGAAGAAACTGCTCTTAAAAATGACACTGATAAGGATGCCCTGGAACATTTAGAGGAAATACAAAAGGAAAAGAGCGAACTTCAAGCTAAGTTTGAAGAAATGCACAAACAATGGCAATCTGAAAAGGATGCAATACAGAAAGTGCAAAAGTTAAGAGAAGAGCTGGAAGATGTGAATGCTCAAATTGAAACTGCCCAAAGAGATTACAATCTCGACAGAGCAGCAGAGCTGAAATATGGCAGACTTCCTCAAATTCA
>CAVEWD010000051.1:753-2437 GCA_963619195.1 bacterium
GCTGAGCTTGAAGAGGCAGAAAAATTAAGCGGAGTCAAAGCTGAAGAAAATCTGCTGAGAGATAAGGTTACAGAAGATGAAATAGCCGAAGTGGTGGGCAAATGGACAGGAATTCCAGTTTCAAAGCTTGTGGAAAGTGAGCGACATAAGTTGCTTAAAATTGAAGACACCTTGCATGAGCGAGTCATCGGACAGGATGAAGCTGTGAAATTAGTTAGTGAAGCTATTTTACGTTCTAGAGCAGGAATTCAGAATCCAAACAAGCCAATCGGCACCTTTATGTTCCTAGGTCCCACAGGTGTCGGCAAAACAGAACTTGCTAAAGCTGTAGCAGAGAATCTGTTTGACAGTGAAAAGAACCTGATCAGAATAGATATGAGTGAATATATGGAGAAATTCTCGGTGTCTCGTCTCATCGGAGCGCCTCCGGGATATGTTGGATACGATGAGGGTGGGCAACTTACTGAAGCAGTCCGCCAACACCCATATAGCGTAGTTCTTTTCGATGAAATCGAAAAAGCACATGCAGATGTATTTAACATAATGTTGCAGATTTTCGATGACGGCCGAGTTACAGATTCTCAAGGAGTGACGGTAAACTTTAAAAATACCATAATTATCATGACGTCAAACCTGGGAAGTGACTATTTGCTAGAAGGAATTGACAAAAAAGGTCAAATTTCAGAAAAGGCAAGAGAAAATGTGCAAATGCTGCTTAAAAGTCACTTCAGACCAGAATTTTTAAACAGAATTGATGAAATAATTATGTTTAAGCCTCTCACAAAGGATGAGATGTATAAAATTATGGATCTTAATTTACGTTCGTTGCAAAAGAGACTTGATGAAAAGGATTTAAGCTTAGAACTAACAGATGCGGCAAAAGACTTTATTATAGAAAATGGTTACGATCCAGTGTATGGAGCAAGACCACTGAAGAGATTTATTCAGCATAATATCGAAACAATGGTGGCAAAACTTATTATTGAAAAAGCTCCGGCACCAGACACAAAAATTGTAATTGATTCTGACGGAGACAGCTTGTTTTTCGCTTAAATAACACATGACAATCCACTAAAATAAGTCGTTAAGACTGCGAGATCGAGATGTAGTTTATGTAAAAACCGAAGCAACCTATAAAAATTGCTTCGGTTTTTCGCTTCGCATATAAACTCACACAGTGACATAAATACTAAAACATAGCCTTTATATACACTGTGGCTAAAATTGCCACAATAAATAATATTATACAAAACCAAATAAATGCAAACAGTCTTTTCACACTTCCGCCTCCCCACTATGCTCTTTAAGATAGATATTACCCCCATAAACCCTATACGTCTGCCAAAATTTCGGGTAAATTCCATTTATACTCTCTGCACTAGAAACACTTATCTCACCATCAGATATAAGTCCAGCCAGGGCAGACGCTGCTGCAAGGTGGTAATCAGAGTGGGTATTCACAATTCCGCCCAGAAGTTTTTTCCCGTTGCCTTTTATCATAAGTCTATCATAAAGCATCATAGAATCCGCTCCTAAATCCTCCACCATTTGAGCACAATGCACAAAGATATCCTTCGTATTTTTATCAGCATTATCCACAGAGAGGCAACAAACCCCTTTTGAAACAGTGCAAAGAGTACTCACCACTGCAATTAACTGCGGGCAATCCGACATATCAGCGGTA
>CAVEWD010000051.1:2507-6511 GCA_963619195.1 bacterium
CAAGGAAACCCCTTTCATTCGCACAGCGCATTTCACACCACTGTTCTCCAAAATTTGCAAAAAACTCTTTAGCTGCGGTGCAGATGGGCTAAGCCCACTTACAACAAACTCCGGGCAAAATAAGGTAAAAGAGAGCCATAAAGAACTAATAAAACTATCAAACTCATCGTCTCCACTTAATAGCGGAGTTACATACCCCCTGAGCCTTGAGGGTTTAATTCTTAGAATCATTACAGCACCGCCTTTAACCATTTCTTTATAAATTATAGCATAAAAAAGGCAAAAGCAACTTAAAATATAGCAAAACTCATTATTAATGCTATAAGTTCTTTCAATCTTATGCTATAATTTACAAGATTGAGAGGAAAAAATGATTACAGTTTATTCAAATGTTATATGCGCTAAAAACACACTTACCAGCATAAAGGACGAAAAAATAAAAGATTTCTTAACTGCAAACGAGCCGATATTTCTTCTGGGTGCTATTTCATATAACCTGTTCTGTGCTTTTGATATTTTCTCTAAGGAGGAAAATACATGGCTCAAGAGCATAAGAACAAATTTTTCCGAAAACAAAAACGAATTCTTTGATATTGCAAAAAAATACATTTCAAAGTCGCCAAAGGATGAGAAAGACATGCTCACTGCATATCTCACAGGAGCAGCAATTCACCGCGTTTTCACTCATTACACTATGCCTTATTTGAATTATCTCACAAAAGATATTGCAAATAAAAAGGATGAAAACCTTATTGCAATAAAACTTGATTGCGCTCTAGCCACCAAAAATGACGAACCTCTTTGTTTTAATGAAGTTCTGACACAAATTTCTCCTGAACAAAAATGTGCCGTGGAAAAAATGTACAGTTATGTAATTAAACAAATGCAAAGAGAGATTATTCCCGATGAAATAATTTCGGAGTGTATAGATAAATTAAACAAAGCACTCACTCAAAGAAAAAGTATATTCAAAAGAATTGGAAGCGAATTTGTTTACACAAAGACAAATGATTTCTCAATTTTAAATGAGACCCATACACGTTGGTGCGACCCCCAAAACCCCCAAGAAAATAACAGTTTTTCATATACCGAATTGGTGAGCTACGCCCAAAGAGATTGTATAAAAACAATTCCTAAGTTCTACGCATTAACCCAGAGAGCATTAAGCACAGAAAGCTGCGAATTTTTATTCAGAAACATGAAATGAAAAATAGCGGCAGGAGCTAAGGGAATGTGAAATTTTTGTCTTTATTTGTGTCCTAAGTGACATATTATTTGCTAATTCCCTTAAAAATATGTATAATGAAGTTTTGGAGGAACGAAATGATAGAGAAACTTGCCGGAATAAAAACAAAATATGAAAGCTTAACAGAGGAAATCTCCCACCCGGAAATTATCGCTGACCAAAATAAATTTAAAACCATAATGAAAGAAAGAGCATCTTTAGAGCCAATCGTTGAGAAATATGATGAATATGTCGACCTTTCTCAACAACTCAAGGATAACAAGGCAATGCTTGATGATAATCCAGATGAAGAATTCAAGCAAATGCTCCATGAGGATATAAACGAAATAAATGACAAAATGGCTCAGGTGGAGGATGAGCTCAAGGTTTTACTTCTACCGAAGGATCCAAATGATGATAAAAACGTTCTAGTTGAAATAAGAGCAGGCGTTGGCGGAGACGAGGCCGCATTATTTGCTGGGGACCTTTTGAGAATGTACCTACGCTACGCCGAACGTCATCGCTACAAGCCTGAAATAATGAGCTCCACCGAAATCGGAATAGGAGGCTATAAAGAAGTTGTGGTAATGCTCACGGGCAAGGGAGCATATTCCCGTTTAAAATATGAAAGTGGCACCCACAGGGTTCAGCGTGTGCCTGAAACAGAAAGCGGCGGCAGAATACACACTTCAGCAGCCACTGTTGCAGTTTTACCGGAAGCTGAGGATGTGGAGGTCCAAATCGACCCAAATGATCTTCGAATTGATGTATTTCGTGCCACGGGCAATGGCGGGCAATGTGTAAACACCACAGACTCCGCAGTAAGAATGACACACCTTCCCACAGGCATAGTGGTGAGCTGCCAGGATGAAAAGTCCCAGCTCAAAAACCGCGACAAAGCTCTAAAGATTCTTAAGTCACGACTTTTGGAAATGGAGACCAGAAAGCAACAGGAAGCCATTGCTAAAGACAGAAAAGATCAAGTTGGAAGCGGAGATAGAAGCGAGCGAATTAGAACTTATAACTTCCCGCAAGGCAGAGTCACCGACCATAGAATCAATCTCACGCTTTACAAGCTAAATGAAATTCTCGACGGAGATATTGACGAAATAATCGATGCTCTTATCACAAATGACAGAGCCGAAAAAATGAAAGCAGATTAGCCAAAAACATTAGGACGACTGTTCAGTAAAACAGCCGCCCTAATGTTTTTGGCTAATTCATTTACAAATTCTATTTTATGCAACCAACACAAATTCTAACATGTCAGCAAAATGCATAACATACTTTCTAAAAAAGAACAACTGCTCACTCGCAGCCGCTTTTTTATACCAAACTTTTTATTTATTTTAAGCTAAGCTCTTTCAATCATATCCAACAGCACTGATTTTCCGCAGCTACCCACCTGAGTTGCTACAGGTTCGCCATCCTTGAATAAAATGAATGTTGGTACACTCATAATTCTGTAGTTAGAAGCCACACTCACGCATTCATCTATATCAGCCTTGCAAACCTTAAGTTTATTCGCCATTTCATTTGCCAAACTTTCAATAATAGGCGCCATAGCCTTGCAAGGCCCACACCATGTAGCCCAAAAATCCACTAAAACAGGCACATCACTGCCCATAACTTCACTCTCAAAATTATCATCTGTCAACACAACAATATTTTCAGCAGACATTTTTTCCTCCTCAAATAAACTAATGTTATTATATCACACACAACATTTTTTTATCCTTTACTTCATAAATTTGTAATTTCTTTTTATTTGTTATTTTGTTAACGCAAGATTAATATGTTTTACATATTTTGCCAAAAAATTTATTATGCTATAATATTAAACAGAATCAACCAATGACAAGGAGAATAAGATGTTTCGAGCAACAACGATACTCGCCGTGAAGCGAGACGGCAAAATAACCATCGGAGGTGATGGACAGGTCACTCTCGGTGAAACAACCATAATGAAACACACGGCAGAAAAGGTAAAAACAGTATATAACGGAAAAGTAGCTGTGGGATTTGCAGGAAGCGTTGCAGATGCCTTCACATTATCCGAGAAATTTGAAGCGAAGCTTGAACAATATTCAGGCAACCTCACACGTGCTGCCATAGAGCTTGCTAAGGAATGGAGAGGAGATTCTATGCTAAGGAAATTAGATGCTCTTCTAATTGCCTGCAACCAAGAAAACATTCTCATAATAAGCGGCAATGGAGAGGTAATAGAGCCTGATGATGGAGTTGCCTCCATCGGCTCTGGCAGTATGTATGCCATGGCAGCTGCAAGAGCATTAGTGCGCCACAGTAATTTAGATGCAGAGAGCATAGTCAAAGATTCTCTTAAAATTGCTTCCGAAATCTGCGTTTATACCAACGACAACATAAAAACCATAACTCTGGGAGGAAACGAATGAAAGATTATACACCATCTCAGATTGTAAAAGAGCTGGATAAATATATCATAGGTCAAACAGAGGCAAAAAAAAGCGTTGCTATAGCCCTTCGCAACCGCTACCGACGAAGGATGCTAAGCGATGAAATGCGTGATGAGATTACCCCTAAAAATATCATAATGATGGGCCCCACAGGTGTGGGCAAAACAGAAATAGCCCGCAGGCTGGCAAAACTAGTTGATGCACCATTTATAAAGGTAGAAGCCACAAAATTTACTGAAGTAGGTTACGTGGGCAGAGATGTAGAAAGTATGGTGAGAGACCTTGTTACCACATCCATAAGATTAGTTAAACAAAGAGAGTTGGATAAGGTTGCAGAAAAAACA
>CAVEWD010000052.1:0-6494 GCA_963619195.1 bacterium
CTATAATTGGTTGTGAAATATACATGGCTGAAAGGGAGTTAACAGATAAAGATCCTAAAATAGATCGAAACAATTATCACTTAATACTCCTTGCCGAAAATAATACAGGTTATAAAAATTTAGCAAAGGTAGTGTCAAAAGCATACACAGAGGGATATTATTATAAACCTAGAGCAGATTATAATGTGCTCAGAAAATACTCTGAAGGTATAATATGTCTCACAGCATGCATAGCAGGGAGAGTACCACAGCAAATAATAAATGATGATTTCGAGGGTGCTGAAAGGGAGCTGCTGACGTTAGTTGACATATATGGTAAAGATAACGTCTATGTTGAGCTTCAAGACCATGGTCTTATGGATGAAAAAAAATCCAATGAAGGCCTTGTTAAGCTTGCACGAAAGCACGATCTCAAGCTTGTTGCAACAAACGATGCTCACTATATTAATAAATCAGATGCAGGATATCACGATATTTTGCTTTGTATACAAACAGCATCTGCTTTTAATGATCCTAAGAGGATGAAGTTTCCAAATGAAGAGTTTTACCTTAAGACGGAAGATGAAATGAGAACACTTTTCCAGTCCGTTCCAGATGCTTTAGCTAATACTTCCGAGGTTGCTGAGCGTTGCAATGTGAGTTTTGAATTCCATAACTACCATTTGCCAAAATATACTCTGCCAGAGGGAACTACAGCAAAAGATTATTTAAGGTCCTTATGCGAAGAAGGATGCGTAAAAAAATATGGTTTTATGACTGATGAAATACAAAAAAGGCTTGATTACGAGCTTGGCGTTATAGATAAGATGGGGTTTAACGACTATTTTCTTATTGTTTGGGACTTCATTAAATATGCTAAAGATCATGGCATCGCAGTAGGCCCAGGGCGTGGTAGTGCGGCAGGAAGTGTTGTCAGCTATAGTTTGAACATAACCGAAATTGATCCCATAAAGTATAGCCTTATATTCGAGAGATTTTTGAATGAAGAACGTGTTTCGATGCCAGATATAGATGTTGATTTTTGCATTGAGAACAGACATAAGGTGTTGGAGTATGTTGTTGAAAAATATGGCGAGGCAAATGTTGCTCAGATTGTTACTTTCGGAACACTGGGTGCTAAACAGGCTATACGTGATGTAGGACGAAGTTTAGGAATGTCGTATTCCGATTGTGATAGGGTGGCTAAGGAAATTCCATCACATGTTGGCACAACTATTGACTCTGCGCTTAAAGAAAATCCAGAGCTGAAAAAAATGGTTGACAACGAACCTGCTGTAGCGCGTCTCGTTGATACAGCAAAGGCTTTGGAGGGGTGTCCGCGACATACTTCTACTCATGCTGCTGGCGTGGTTATTTCTGATCGCGATGTCAGTGATTATGTTCCACTTTATGTAAATGATGGTAATGTTGCAACTCAATATATAATGACAACTATTGAGGAGCTTGGCCTTTTAAAAATGGACTTTTTAGGGCTTCGAAACTTGACTGTCATTGTTGATGCGCTTGATACAATTAAAAGATCACAAGGAATTGATCTTGATATTAGAAAAATTCCATTAGATGATCCTAAGGTGTACTCTCTTATATCCAAAGGAGACACATTAGGTATATTTCAATTGGAAAGCACTGGAATTACGAACTTTATGAAAAATCTGCAGCCTGACACATTGGAGGACATCATAGCAGGGATTTCACTTTATCGTCCAGGACCAATGCAATATATTGATTCATATGTTGTGAATAAAAAGAATCCGAGTCAAATTAAATATATACATCCAACACTCGAGCCCATTTTAAATGTAACTTACGGTAGCATGGTATACCAAGAACAGGTAATGCAAATAGTTCGAGATTTGGCGGGCTTTTCCATGGCTGAAAGCGACAATGTTCGTAGGGCTATGTCTAAGAAGAAACATGACAAAATGAAGGAATACCGGGAGTATTTTGTTCATGGAAATGTTGAAAAAGGAATAACGGGCTGTGTTGCGAATGGCATAGATGAAGAAAGCGCAAATAAGATATACGATGAAATGGAAGATTTTGCGAGTTATGCATTTAACAAATCGCATGCCGCTGCGTATTCTGTTGTTACATATCAAACAGCTTATTTAAAAACATATTACCCAGCTGAGTTCTTGGCAGCTCTCATGAGTAGTGTAATAGGATTTGATGATAAGTTAGTTAAATATATAAAACACCTTAAGGATAAAAATATTGACCTTCTTTCTCCTGATATTAACGAATCACAGGAAAGATTTACTGTTGTCGATGGTAAAATTCGTTATGGACTTTTGGCTGTTAAAAGCTTAGGTTCTAATGCAGTTAAGGAAATTATAGCTACAAGAGAATTGAAGGGCAAATTTGTTGATTTTAATGACTTTGTGAATAAAATGGAATATACAGCTCTTAATAAAAGAGGCATTGAAAACTTAATTAAGAGTGGTGCTTTTGATTCCATGGGGCATTATAGAAGTGAACTTCTTCAGACATTTTCTGAAAAGGTCGACGCTGTACAACGTGAGAGAAAACAGCTTGTGGAGGGGCAAATGAATTTATTTGACATGGTGAGCTCAAATCAAATTCGGCCTGCTTCTTCTGGTGAAACCACACCCGCTAAAGGTGGATTTAAAGAATTAGAATTAGATGAACTTTTACGATTTGAGAAAGAGGCTACTGGTCTGTATATTTCAGGGCATCCTCTAACAAAGTATGACGGGCTGATTAAGAGACTTGTTAATTGTGATTCATCAATGCTTATTCCTTCGATTGAGGAAGATCTCGAAGGAGAAGGGATGGGAAAGGTTGAGTTTCAAGTAGATGATGGAAAACCTGTGTACTTGGCTGGGCTGGTCTCCTCAATTAAAACATATATGACGAAGGGTGAAAATCCTGCTTTAATGGCTTTTGTAACGTTGGAGGATATTTACGGCACATTTGAGATAGTTGTCTTTAGCAAACTTTATGAGAAAAAGGCACCTATAATTAAAAAGGATATGCCTCTTTTAATAAAAGGTAATATAAGCATAAAAGACGGATCTAGCGTTAGTGTGAAGGTGAGTGACATTTACTCTTTAGATGATGAAGGAACAATTTTAAAGCTAAAACCATTTGAAAAAAATGACAATACAGAAAAAAATAATCGCAGTGACTTTAAATCTGCAGCACAAAATAATAAAGGTAATGCAAAAGAAAAAGCAGTACCTAATGATGTGAAACAATCGACTAATGCAACGTCAGTTATGGAAAAGATACCTGAAAGCGCTAATGTAGTTATAATATTAAATGACTATGTGATAAAAATGCTTGGTGAAGTAAAAGATATACTTGCGCAAAATAATGGTTCAATTCGAGTAATTCTCTATGATAAAAAATCTGGGAAAAAATTCTTGGCTGACAAGTCGATGTGGGTTACGGATGATATCTCAGTGTTGAAAAAGATAAGAGCTTTAGTAGGGGAAGAAAACGTAAAATTGGCTTAGATTGATTAGAAAAATCATTGTATTGACATAAATTTTGAATTATAATGTTATCATAGGAGTTATGTATGGAAGGTGTGAAAAATAAGGTTAAGGTTAATATCCTTGGTGGAGAATACAACATTTTAACAGAAGAAGATTCCGACAAGGTGCAGGCAATAGCGGCATATGTTGACAAGCAGATAATGGAAACTAAGGCATCGGCTCCGCAAATGACAACGATGAATGCTGCAATTTTGGCTATGTTAAATTTAACTGAGGAGTTGTTCGAGACTAGGTCTCATATTGAGGAATATAGAAAAAAAGAAGCTGAATTAGACAAAACGGCTGAAGTTGCAAAGGAACTAGAAAATTTACGTCAGGAAATGGCATCCAGTGATAACAAAATAAAGTCATTGAAAACTAAGGCAGAAAAGCTTATGGTTGAAAATGGTGAGCTTAATGATATGTTGGATGAATATAAAGATAAATTCAATGCACTCAGGACAGAGTATGAGCTTAACAAAAGAACGCTCAGTGATTTGCAGAATAAGTTTTTAGAAAACCAGATAGAATTGGTAAAAGCGAGAAAGACGCTTCTTGATTTTAACGACTAAAAGAAGTATTAACACAGTGGCAGTTTGATACGCTGCTATTGTTTTTATTAGGGGGAATTAATGATTGTATTTATTTGTGGTGGCGTAAAGGGCGGCAAAAGCATGTTTGCACAGTTTATTACAAAGTATTTTCATGATAATGAACCTTTGAGCAGCCTTTGCTATTTTGCTACCATGATTCCAGCGGATGATGAGGATAGAAAGCGTATTCAGCGGCACATAAGAGATCGGAGCGGATGGGGATACAAAACAATAGAGGAAGGAATGAGTATACCTAATGTGTTACCAAGCCTTTTGGGAAATGAAGTGATACTCTTTGATAGCATTACTGCAATTGTCCAAAATAATATATTTGCTGGAGGTGAACCTAATTTAAACATTGATTCAAAGAAATTGGCAGATGAGTTTATTGAACTTGGCGGAAGAGTAAAGCATTTGGTTATCGTTTCAGACTATATTTTTTCAGATGCATTCCAATATGACGATTACACTGACTATTTTTGTAAAAAGCTTGGAGAAGTTCATAGATTCGTTGCTGCTAAATCGGATGTAGTGTTGGAGTGTTGCTTTTCAAATATAAAACAGTGGAAGAGTGATGCGTCCTTTGATATTGATGTCATTAAGAAACAATACTATATGTCATGCAATCATTTAAAGTATGGAGATATTTAACATTATGAAACATTTTTTAGCATCTTTGGGTATGTTTACCAAGATTAAGGTTAATAACAATGTGTTTGAAGATAACAGTGGACCTAACACACTATGTTTTTTCCCTCTGGATGGGGCAGTGTGCGGTTTATTTTCTGCAATTATATACACTATTTGCTTATATTTAAAAATTCCTGTCCTTCCATCTGTTTCAATGTTATTGCTTTCTCTCTTTTTTGTGAGTGGCTTTCTGCATTTAGATGGATTTATGGATTGTGCTGATGCGTTGTTGTCATCTAGAGATAGGGAAGGTAAAATTAGGATTCTTAAAGATTCAACTGTTGGCGCATTTAGCGTTATATCGGTGTGTTTTCTTTTGATTTTTGATTTTTCAAGCCTGTATGTTTTATATGAAGCAAAGATTCCATTTTATGTTTTTTTGATGGTGCCTTTTGTTTCTCGCGCATTATTTTCGGTGGTTTTATTCACATTTAAGCCATTGGATAATAACTATGGGTTGCTATTCTATTTCAGAGAAGGAAAAAAATCAATTCACGTTATTATATGTATATTGCAATATTTTTCTGTGGTCGCAGTGGCCTTTTGGGGTGAAATTGCTGTTTTTTATGCTATTGTTGTGGCTACGATTATTTTGCTGTTTCTATCAAAATATGTCGAAAAAGCACTTGGTGGGATAAATGGTGATGTTGTAGGCGGTGGTGTTGTTTTATTTGAAGCTGCCGTATATTTTGTTTTAGCAATAATTTCGCGAGGTTTTAAATGGTAGTTGTTTTTGGTGGTTCATACCAAGGAAAAACTGATTTTGTGAAAGAAAAATTTGGATTGTCAGATGAAGATATTTTCTTTTGCGATGATGGATTTATAGATTATTCAAAAAAGGCTATAGCACATTTAGAGAAATTTATTTTGTATAGAATAAAAAAAGGTGAAAGCGTATTTCCTTATTTTGAAGAAAATAAGGATAAATTGTCTGATAAAATAATAATTTGTGATGATATTTGCTGTGGCGTAGTTCCGATTGAGAAAGAACTGAGATTATATAGGGATAATCTTGGAAAGCAAATGCAGATATTTTGTCGTGAGGCATCCGAGGTTTACAGAGTATATTGCGGACTTGGGGAAAAGTTGAAATGAAAACGACGCTTTATATAATTAGACATGGTAAAACTCAGGCATCTTTGGATTACGTTTATTGTGGCATGACGGACCTTGCTTTGTGTAAAGATGGAGTCTCTGAAATATTAGGATTTGTGAAAGATGGAATATATAATCAAAATGTGCAAGCGTTTTACACAAGTGGATTAAAAAGAGCTGTGGAAACATTGCAGCTTATATACGGTGATGTGGATTATAATGTTATACCAGAGCTTGCAGAAATGAATTTTGGTATATTTGAACTACATAGTCACGAGGAGTTAAAAAATAACGATGACTATATCTCATGGATATCAGATGAATCTGGGAATATACCTTGCCCACAGGGTGAATCTACGAATAAATTTTATGAAAGAGTTGACAAGGGTATACAATTACTATTCCATGATATTTATGTAAATAAAAGTCATCATGTTGCTGTGACATCACATGGTGGATGCATAGGATATTTTGCCCGTAATTATATTGATAAAAACCTGAGTTTTTATGACTCAATGCCATCTCAGGGACGGGGGTATGAAGTTGAGGTTGATATTGCGAATAATGGTGACAAGATAGATGTACTGTCATGGA
The DNA here is from genome assembly GCA_963619195.1 of bacterium. Classification (GTDB taxonomy): domain Bacteria; phylum Bacillota; class Clostridia; order Eubacteriales; family Anaerofustaceae; genus RUG14186. The sequence continues at coordinate 6,473 of CAVEWD010000052.1, forward strand.
AAAAGATATAATTAAGTGTTTT
>CAVEWD010000053.1:0-731 GCA_963619195.1 bacterium
AATAATCCAAAGCTGCTTTTATTAGATGAACACACAGCAGCTCTTGACCCAAAGACAGCGGCAAATGTTATGAAACTCTCAAATGAGATAATAACAGAAAAAAAGCTGACCACCCTTATGGTTACCCACAACATGAAGGATGCCATAACCTATGGTAACCGCCTTATTATGATGAATAAAGGTCATATTGTGCTGGATATAAGCGGTGAGGAAAAAAGCAAGCTCACTGTTTCAGAACTTGTTGACAGGTTTTCAACAGTAAGCGGTGATGAAGTGATTGATGAAGAGTTACTCTTAAATTAATATATATAGTCCATGCGGCTAAAACAACACCCTCTTCCATGCATTAAGGAGAGGGTGTTGTTTTATTAGTGAAATTTTTTTACAGTATCATATCTGTAACCACAGCTATTTCAAGGCGTATTTATGCTCCGGCAAAATTCACCAGAAAAATATAGCAAAGGGTGCCAACACATATGGAGAGAAACATATTTTTCTTCCACAAATGCAATGCAGCTGTAACTAAAACAGAAGCCGTTTCAAAAACACCATGATTGCCGCTAAGCCAGTTTACATCCTTCAGACAATACACCACCAACATTGCAAAAACAGCCGGAGGAAGATATTTCCCTAAATATTCCACAAAGGCCGGGGTTTTTCTGCTTTCCTTAAAAACAATAAATGGCAGGAACCTTGTGGCCATGGTGCCTAAAACGCATAAGCCTATGGTT
>CAVEWD010000053.1:741-6217 GCA_963619195.1 bacterium
TTACTATTCTTTGATATGTGCTCATTCTTCTATACCTTCCTTTGTAAATTTAGGTTTAAACAAGCATAAAAGCAGCATGATAAGTGCCATTGTGGGCAGCATGAAGGAATCAGCTCCAAAAATGGCAAGGCATAAAATTGATGAGAAAAGGCCAATAATTTCACTGCCATGCTTTTTATTTTTCATCCACTCATCTAAAAATATAACCACAAACATAGCCGTCATCACAAAGCTTATCCCGTTTAAGCTAAAGGAAACAAGAGAGCCTGCAAGAGCTCCTAGGGTGGCGCCTCCAACCCAGTAAATTTGATTTAGAAGGGTTACGAAAAACATAAACCAACCCTTATCAACCCCCTTAGGAGGGTTGGTGGAGCAATTTATTGAAAAGGTTTCATCGCACATTCCGTAAATTAAATAAAACTTCTTAGCTCCAGTGCCTTTAAATTTTTCAAGCATCGAAAGTCCATAAAACAAATGCCTCGCCTGAATCAGAAGGGTCATCACAATGGTTTGAAGGGGAGCATAAGGGCTTAGAAGCATTTCCACCGCCACAAATTCCAGCGAGCCTCCGTAAATTAAAAGACTCATGAGCATTGGGTAAATAAAGCTAAATCCAGATGCATGCATATATAGCCCGTAGGAAAAGCCCATGAATAAAAAACCTGCTAAAATTGGCACAGTGTATGGAAATGCTGCTTTAAATGCCTTGAGTTTCATGATACGCTCCTTAAAATTTTAGTCTAATGATATAAAATATTTTACAACATGTTGTTAAAAACTTAAAAATTGATACTCTTAAACCCTTTTCTTTTTTCCCACCAAACTGATTATATCCGGGAGCTGAGTTAAAATAACAGAGGAAAACACCAAAGCGCAACCGCAAGCCTCTAAAGCAGAAAGCTGTTCGTTTAAAAATGCCCATCCCGCTAAAGCGCCAAATACGGATTCAAGGCTCATAACAATTGAGGCTATCGCTGGAGGTGCATATTTCTGCCCAATTATTTGCAGAGTGTTGCCCACACAGCTGGAGAGTATGCTTACATAGCATAGCGGTAAAAGTGCCAGTAAAATGTTTTCCCAACTGGGAGATTCGAATATCAATGCGCAAATTGTGGAAAGCACCCCGCAGGCCATAAACTGCATGCAGGAAAATTTAATGCTGTCAGATGAGGAAAACCTGTCAATTATCATAATTTGCGCAGTAAACCCTATTGCCCCACCAAGCTCTAAAATATCTCCCAAATATATTCCCGAAATGCCATCAGAACCACAAAGCAGATACATTCCTGCCACGCAAACAACCGTGGCGCAAAGCACCAGAGGGTGTATTTTTTTATTTTTAAACCATGACACAAGAGCCACAAACACCACATAGGTGGAGGAAAGAAATGCCGCCCTACCACTGGCAGCTGCATCGGAAGGGTATGACGATATTCCGGCCTGCTGCAAATTAATTCCCACAAACCAGACACAACCGCATATAAGCCCGGCAATATATGAGTTGGCATCAGCTTTAATGCCTTCAGGGCGACCTTTTGTCTTTATTAAAATCACCGCCCAGAGAAAAGATGCCGCTATAAAGGAACGGCAGGCGTTAAAGGTGAAAGCATTGATATATTTCGCTGCTGTGGTTTGCACAGCGAAGGAACTTCCCCACACTATTGATGCCACAAACAGCATCATTGTTCCTTTAATTTGGTTTTTCTTTTCCATGTTTCCCCCTAAAATAAAAAGCGCTTTCGGTTATGAAAGGCTTTCTGTTGATATTATAGCAATATAACACAAATAAGGCTTAATTTCAATGGTTTAGCTTCGGCTAAATAATAAAGGTGCATAGGCCCCCAAAGGTAGCCCCTGCACCTTTAGCTATTGCATTAATTCTATCTTTATTTAATTTTTCTGCATTCTAAATAATATCTCTTGTCGCAGGCTTCCCCTAAGGAAAAGCTTTTTCTTGCATAAACACCGTTTTTTACAATGTTTTCAAAAAAACTGTCCCTCTCAAATGAGTTAAACACAATGCTAAGTCTGTTTTCTTCTTCCCCCAACTTTTCACATTCCTTTGCACCGTGTATATATTCAAGCTCAGCCTCAGGGTGAGCCTCCAACCATTTGTCCAGCTTTGGCTGTAAAATTTGCAGCTCCGGTGGATTTTTTGCATCAAAACCCACCTGGCTTTGCACTTCTTGTGCATCCACATTATATAAAAGCCTGTGGATAGGCTGAAAGCTTAAACCTTCATCATAGATGCTCACAATTTCCACCATGGCATACCTGGCAGGGTGGTCCTTTATTTCGGCGGCAGAAAGACCTTGCTTTATTTCGTTCCAGCACTCCTTAGCGGCGGCAAGACTATGGTTGCCATCTCCCACAGCATAAAGAAATCCATCGTTGCTTTGAACTAAAAGATTTTTTAAAATTTCGCAGGCTTTAAAGTAGAATTCTTCATTTCCAGGGAAATATCCATCAATGTGCCCTCCCCCCTGCATCAGATCAAAGGAGTATAGCTTTTCCATTTCGTTTACGTGTTCCTCGCAAAGTGCCTTAAGCAAATTCTTTTTATCATCAATCAAAAGCAGTACGTGAGGCATTTCCAAAGGCGCCTTTCTTCTTATTTCCACCCTTGTCGGAAGCCTTTCCTTAATTGTTTGTTCCGTGGGACGCATTAAGCCTTTGGAGCCGGGATTATAGTCATACCTTTCTAAGTCCACTGCCGCCAAAAGCCCGCAGCGCACTCCGCTGGTGGTTTGTCTTTTTATATACACAAACCCCTTGCCAATCTCCTTTAAAACTCCATCTTTAAGATATTTATCCATTGCTGAAAAAATGTCTGTATTTTCCTTTGGTGTCCCCAGCCATGCCTCAGGCATCATCATGTTAAGAGATGATGGGGCATTTCCCACAATTCTTTGGGTTTCTTCCCAATATTTTTTTTCTGCGGAGTGCTGGTCGCAGGCTATTACGGCGAATTTTTCAAGCTCAACTCCATCTCTTGGCAAAAGAATCCTCGGCAAAATAAGCCCCACATCTTCTAGACATTCATTTAAATTTTTCATTATATAATCCTAACTCTCAAGACACCTTCTATTGCTTTTATTCTCTTCAGCGCAGCATCAGGGACTGCCTCGTTCAAGTCTATCATTGTGTAGGCATATGCTCCCTTACTTTTATTCAGCATATGTTCAATATTGAGGTTTTCCTCTGCCAGCACAGTGGCGATTTGTCCCACCATATTTGCCACATTTCGATTTATAATGCAAAGGCGGGTTTGTCCTGTTCTTGCCATTTTGCATTCCGGAAAATTAACAGAGTTTGTTATGTTGCCATTTTCAATGAAGTCCTTTAACTCCTTGGCAGCCATTTCAGCGCAGTTTTCTTCGGCTTCTGGGGTGGAGGCTCCCAGGTGAGGAAGCACAATCACGCCATTTTTGTTGCAAAGCTCATCTGCCGCAAAGTCAGTAACATATGCCCTTAGTTTTTTATTTTCCAAGGCGTCAAGCACTGCAGTATTTTCCACTAAGCCGCCTCTGGCAAAGTTTAAAATGACTGCGCCATCCTTCATTTTGTCTATGGCAGCTTTGTTTATATAGTTCTTTGTTTCAGTATTAAGGGGAATGTGCAGGGTTATGTAGTCACATTTTTCATAAAGCTCCTCCACTTCCGTGGCTAACTCTACTGAGCGGGTGAGGTGAAGGGCTGAATTCACATTCATAAAGGGGTCATAGCCAATAACCTCCATTCCAAGGCCATTAGCAGCTGCATTAGCCACCAGCCCGCCTATGGCGCCAAGGCCTATAACTCCAAGTTTTTTGCCCATGAGCTCAGGGCCCACAAACTTTTTCTTTTCCTTTTCTGCCAAGGCTTCAATTCCTTCAATCCCTTGCTCTTTAGTGTTTTTAACCCACTCAATTCCTTCCACAATTTTTCTGCAGGACATAAGCATTCCGCATAAAACCAGCTCCTTTACGGCATTTGCATTTGCGCCGGGAGTGTTAAACACCACAATGCCCTCTTCACTGCATTTTTCCACAGGAATATTGTTCACTCCTGCTCCGGCACGGGCTATTGCCATAAGTTTTTTAGGGAAAGCTGTTTCCTTTAGGTCGGCTGAACGTACTAAAGCTGCATCATAATCTGTGGCCTCCTCCGTGAAGGTGTAGTTTGCATCTCCCAAAATTTCCTGGGCAATTTTAGAAATATTGTTGAATTTATTTATTGTATACATAGCTATTCCCTTATTCCTTTCTCAAAATCCTTCATACACTCTGCCAGACGTTCAATGCCTTCCATTGGCATTGCATTGTAGATTGATGCTCTGCAACCACCCACACTTCTATGGCCCTTTATGTTTATCATTCCTCTTGCCTCTGCCATTTTTAAAAAGACCTTTGTGAGATCCTCATCGGGAAGAGTGAAGGTTACATTCATTATTGAACGGTCCGCTTTAGCTGCAACAGGTGTAAACATTTCAGATGTGTCTAATATGTCATATAAAACCTTAGCCTTCTCCTTATTGATTTTTTCCAGTTGAGCCACACCTCCCTGTGCTTTCACCCATTTAAATATAAGGCCAGCCATATATATGGCAAAGGCGGGCGGGGTGTTATACATGGAGTCATTTTTTGCCATCACATCATATCTTAGCATGGTAGGAATTTCGTCGATAAGATCTTCTCGCACTAGAGACTTTTTCACAATTACCACAGTGAGCCCTGCAATACCCATATTTTTCTGTGCGCCGGCATAGATTAAACCGTATTTGTTCACATCAATCTCCTTGCCCAAAATAGCTGAAGACCAGTCTGCCACAAGAGTCTTTTCTCCAACATCAGGTGTTTTGTTATAGGTAGTGCCAAAAATGGTGTTATTGCCGGTTATATGCACATATTTTGCATCCTCTGGAATATTTACTTTTGCAATTTCAGGGATTTTTTTAAATCCGTTTTCCTTGCCGTTTGTTATTGTCACAGCATTTCCCCAGCGTTTTGCTTCTTCCCAGGCTTTTTTTGCAAAGTTGCCTGTAATAGCATAGGCTGTGGTGTCGCCTTTTTGTGTAAGATTCATTGGTACCATGGAGAATTGAAGTGATGCACCTCCTTGCAAGAATAAAACATAATAGTCATCCGTAATGTTCATTATTTCCCGCAAGGTTGCTTCAGCTTCCTTTATAATTGGCTCATAATATTTAGAGCGGTGGCTCATTTCCATAACGCTGCTGCCGCAGCCTTCATAGTCTACAAGATTTTTTTGAGCATCCAAAAGCACCTCAAGGGGGAGCATTGATGGGCCTGCTGAGAAATTAAATAAACGATTCATGTTTACCTCCAAGTGTGTATTAAATAAATTCAGGATATGTCTTAAAAATGGGTAAAAATAAAGAGGCGGCAGGAAGCATTTGCTTCCTGCCGCCTCAAAATGTACTAAGCTATTTTAACTTATTCTTTTTTGAGTACAGCAAGAAGCATCCTTCCAGAAG
>CAVEWD010000054.1:0-6068 GCA_963619195.1 bacterium
TATTTGAGGCGTGCAGAAATGCGCGCCTCAAATAGTTTATGGCACTTTATAAATTTCACGCAAAACTTTACTCAAAACTAATCAACCGGAGAAATCAATCATGACAAAGATACTAATAGTTGACGACGAGCAGAAAATAAGAGAGCTTGTAAAAAAATATGCTGTGTTTGAGGGCTATGAAGCAGATGAGGCCTCTGACGGAATTGAGGCAGTAAACATACTAAAACAGGAAGAGTATGACATTGTTATTATGGATATAATGATGCCGGAGCTGGACGGATTCACAGCCACGAAGGAAATTCGCAAATTTTCCTCGGTGCCCATCATTTTGCTCTCTGCCAGGGGTGAGGAATATGACAAAATTCATGGCTTTGAAAACGGTGCCGATGATTATGTGGTGAAGCCCTTTTCTCCAAGGGAGCTCATGCTTAGGGTAAACGCTGTGCTCGCAAGGGTTAAACGCCCTCAAAATCAGGAGGCTCATGATGTATTTGAGGAAGAAGGCCTTAAAATTGACTTCACCGCAAGGCTGGTTTATGTGAATGGCAACAGGGCAGGCCTTTCGCCAAAGGAATATGACCTTTTGTTTTATATGGTGAGAAATAAAAACATTGCTTTAAGCAGAGAGAAGCTTATCACCGAGGTTTGGGGCTACGACTTCTTTGGCGATGACAGAACCCTGGACACCCACATAAAGCTTTTAAGAAAAAACCTTGAGGAATATGGCAAATTTATTGTTACAGTGAGGGGAGTGGGCTATAGATTTGAAACAAAGTAAAAAGCCAAAAATCAGAACCATTATTTTTGTAAGCTTCAGCGTATTCTCCATTATTCTTTTGGCGCTGCTTTGGCTTGTGGAAACGGTTTATTTAAACGAAATATACCGAAAAATCAAGCTTACCAACATGAAGGAATGCGCCTCAACCTTATGCCGAAATATCAACAGCAGTGAATTGCAGGAACTCTCTGAACGCATGGCGGTGGAGGAAAATGTGTGCATTGAAATAATAGACATAACCTCCCGCACCATTGCCTCCTGCGATGTTCTTTCAGACTGCGTAATTCATAGAACGAACACAGAAAATCTTTTGGATATAGCTGCTAAAGCCAATGAAAATGACGGGGAATATACTGAGGTGGTGTTCAGAAATGATTTTAAAAACGAAACCTACAACTACGATGACTTCAACGGCCGCCCGCCTTTAAATGACATAGGCATGGAGGAAAGCGTTATTTATTGCAAGGTGGTGAGCGAAGAAAGCACCTTTGCACCCCAAAGAGCTGTGTTTATAAACGCCTCCATTGCGCCCCTTGATGCCACAGTTTCCACCTTAAAAAGGCTTCTTGTTATAGTAACAGGCCTTTGTATTGCTGTTTCTGCCATAGTGGCGGCAATTCTTTCAAAGGCCATCGCCAAGCCGATAGATAAGCTAAATGAAAGCGCCAAGGAGCTGGCACGGGGCAACTACGGAGTTAATTTCAGCACCGACGGCTACAGACAGGTGAGTGAGTTGGCCTCCACATTGAACACCGCTGCAAAGGAACTTAGCAAGGTGGAAGAAATGCGCAGGGAGCTTATGGCAAATGTTTCCCATGATTTACGCACCCCTTTAACCATGATAACCGGTTACAGCGAAGTAATGCGGGACATTGAGGGGGAAAACACTCCTGAAAATTTGCAGGTTATAATTGATGAATCAAAGCGCTTAACAGAGCTGGTGAACGACATGCTGGACCTTTCAAAGCTGGAAGCGGGCATGAATGAACTAAATAAGGAAACATTTAATTTGTCGGATCTCACCGAGGAGATAATTCAGCGCCTTGAAAAAATGACTTCAAAGGATGGTTACAGCTTTAAACGGGAATTAGCTCAAGGAGTTAATGTTGTTGCCGACCGCTCTAAAATTGCTCAAGTGATATATAACCTCCTTCTTAATGCCATTAATTACAGCACAGAAAATAAAGAGATTGAAGTTAAGCTTTATGTGAAGGAGGGCTATGCCATAACAGAAATTACTGATCACGGCGAAGGAATAAGCAAAGAAGATTTAGCTCTTATCTGGCAAAGGTATTACAAGGCTAAAAATCATAAACGCCCTGTGGCTGGAAGCGGTTTGGGGCTTTCCATTGTGAAGGAAATTCTTGAGCTTCACTCTTCCCAATTTAAAGCAGAGAGCCAAGAGGGCAAGGGCAGCACCTTCAGCTTCAGCTTAAAGGTTGAAGAAGGCTGATGCAATTTATGATTGCAAAACCAAATTATTAATGTTAATATCAAGTTATCAAGGAGGTAGCTATGGATAACAAAGAAAAAATACTTCAAATTTTAAAAAACGCCCAAGAGCCAATGCGCCCGGGAGAAATAGCCCAGGCAGCAGGCCTTGAAAAGGCTGACGCAGACAAGGCCATTAAAGAGCTTAAGGCAGAAGAAAAAATATTTTCTCCTAAAAGATGCTTCTACAGCGCAAAATAACAAACGCTTTAAGCTAAAGTGAAAAAACAAATCAGCAGCCAATAAAACTCAAGATAATAATTCGTTTCAATAAAATAAGGGGGAATTATCTTCCCTCTTTTTTAATGCAAATATATTCTTTTATTAAAATAGTAATTCCGGTTATATTGACAATTATGCCCAAATATAGCAAATAAGAAATTTGTGTTTTTAAAAGGGCAGTGCCGAAAATGCCAAGCTCTGTGAACCATTGCGTTATGCTTTGGGCATAGACTCCTGCGCTTATGAAAGCACCCACAAGCATTATTATTCCGCCAATAAAAAGAAGCTTTCCAAGCCATATTTTCATTTGAGCCTGCTTATCCTCTATGCTGCTTGCATTTTGGGGGGAGGATGCCGTATCTGCCGTTATTAATTTCATCAATTAATAAATAGTCGGTGGAAACATTAAAGAGTCGGCTAAGCTGAATTATTTTATCTGTTTCCGGCACAGCCTCGCCTGTTTCCCAGCGCGAAACCGCCTGTCGCGATATATTTAAGCTACTGGCCAAATCCTCCTGGGAAAGACTTGCGTTTTTTCTCAAGGCTAATATTTTATCTCCAATCATGGATAAATCTCCTTTCAATGCATTGATTTTACACTAAGGAGCCCCCAAACACCACCATAGCAACCTTGAATTTCCGCAATTTGAGGTTGCTATTAGTTATTATACATGCTTATGATTGTTTGCCTACCATTTTGGCATATTCAAAAAGAGCTTCTCTTTCATTCAAAACTTTCTCTTCAATCACCGCATTTAAGCATTCATTCAAGGCCTTTCCAATCTCTTCCCCTACAAAGCCAAGGGAAAGCATATCATGCCCGTTGATTTTAAGGTCTTTCAGGGAAAAACAAGCATCTTCACTCAAAATTTCATCTAAAACCTTAAAAGCACGATTATATTCATCAATTCTTTCTTTGCAAATTTGCGCTTGCCCCATGCAGTCAGCTTTGTGAAGATCAATCAACTCTTTGGTGTTTTCTTCTCCAAGCTTTCTCAGGAGCCTTTTTAAAAGCTTTTTATCTGCTGTTATGGGCAGGTCGTGGTAGCGAATAAGGGTTATAATTTTATCTTTGGTTGCATTGTCAAAATGAAGTCTTAAAAGAATTTCCTGAGCCATTTCCACGCTTATTTTAACATGACTATAAAAATGGCCAATTCCATCAGAAGCCATTTCAAAGCAGTAAGGCTTGCCCACATCGTGAAGAAGGGCAGCCCAGCGCAGGGCTCTTTTGGGGGAAATGTTTTCCACCACAGCTACAGTGTGGTTCCACACGTCCTTATCATGATGAGGGTTATGCTGTTCAAAGCCAAACATTGGGGAAATCTCATAAAGGGGCACGGCAATTATTTCGGCGTAATCTTTAAGCACTCGCCCTGCCCCGCTGCCGCAAAGGAGCTTTGAGAGTTCATCTTCAATTCTTTCTGCAGCCACATTATTTAAAAGAAATCTTTCGCTAAAGGCAGCTTGGGAGGTTTCGCTCTCCACCTTCATATTAAATACGGAAGAAAAGCGCAAAGCTCTTAAAATGCGCAGTGCGTCTTCATTAAAGCGCCTTTTAGCTTCCCCCACACAGCGCACGGTTCCGCTTTTTATGTCCTCCACTCCGCCAAAGAAGTCAATAAACCCCTCATTTGGGGAGTATACAAGGGAGTTCATGGTGAAATCTCTGCGTTTTAGATCTTCCTTCAGGCTTGTGGTGAACTTAACTGAGTCCGGGTGGCGGTGGTCGGTATATTCCCCATCTACCCTATAAGTGGTAATTTCAATGGGCTCCTTTTCAATAATCACCGTTACCGTGCCGTGCTTGAGGCCTGTTTCAATCAGTCTATAGGCTGAAAACACTTTTTTCATTTCATTTGGAGTTGCGTTTGTGGTCATGTCCCAGTCGTGGGCTTCCTGTGCTTTAACTCCTTTAGTGCCAAAAATTTCATCTCTAACACAGTCCCGCACGGCACCTCCCACCAAATAAGCCTCAAAGCCGGCTTCATTTAAAAGGCTGAAGGCAGCCTTCACATTTTCTGGCAGCTTAATTTCCAAATTCATTTTTGGCCTCCCTGAATATTATATTTTAAGAGGTAAAATTAAGCAAGAAAAATTCCCTCCTTGTCAACTTAGTGCAAAGAGGGAATTTGCTTTATTAAAGGGCTTTAATTGCACCCTCTAAAATTTCAAGACCCTTTATTAAAAGTTCATCCTCAATGGTGAGGGCCGGCAGAATTTTCACCGCTCCACTGCCTCGGGAGCATCTTTCAGCCACAAGACCGTTTTCAAAGGCGGTTTTGCTCACCTTCTTTGCAATTTCGCCATCGCCAAACTCCACAGCCCAGGCAAGGCCAATGCCCCTAACCTCTTTAACATAAGGCAGGGCCGCCACATGGCTCGCAAGAAAATCGTGAACAATTAGCTCTTTTCTTTTCACTTCAGCTTCTATATTGTTTTCCAGCATAAATTCCAAAGCAGCTTTGGCGGCCACAAAGGAAAGCTGGTTGCCGCGGAAGGTGCCGTTGTGCTCGCCTGGCTTCCAAATGTCCAGTTCCGGCTTTATTAAAACAAGAGCCATGGGCATGCCTATTCCGCCAATGGATTTTGACATAATCACCATATCAGGCACAATTCCCGCTCTTTCAAAGGAGAAGAAGGTGCCGCAGCGTCCGCAGCCCACCTGAATGTCGTCCACCACCAAAAGAATGTCGTGGCGGTCACAGAAGGCGCGAACTTCCCTTAGAAAATCCACCGAAAACACATTTATGCCCCCTTCTGCCTGCACAGTTTCTATAAAGAGAGCGGCAGGGGTGTCGCAGCCGGAATGGTCGTCGGAAAGAAGCATTTCCATATAGCCAATTGTGTCAAAGCCACCCATCATGTATGGGGCTGGAATATGCATAACATTGTTTAGGGGCACTGCCGCACCGCGACGGTCGTCAATCTGGCTGGTGAGGGCTAAAGAGCCTAAGGTCATGCCATGAAAACACCCCATAAAAGCCCAAACAAGCTCACGTTTTTTTACCTTGCGGGCAAGCTTTAGAGCTGCTTCGTTGGCGTTGGTGCCTGTGGGACCGGTGAATTGAATTTTGTAGTTGTAACCCCGGGGAATTATCACCTTGTTTTCAAAATAGTCAATAAACTCAGCCTTTGCCTCGGTTTGCATATCTAAGGAGTGGATTATCCCGTCCTCATTTAGGTAGTCAACCATTCTTTGTTTTATGTAATCGTTGTTGTGGCCGTAATTTAAGGCTCCGGCACCATCGAAAAAGTCAATGTATTCTCTTCCCTGGGTGTCAAACATCAAGCTGCCCTTTGCCTTTTTAAAAGTGGTGGGGAAGGAACGTGAGTAGGAACGCACTTCAGATTCATATCTGCAAAACAGATCATCAGTTTTTGTCATGTGTTTTTCCTCCTAATTTCTTTTTTCAGCTAATATATGGTCCATCTCTCGATTAGCTTACAGATTTAACGGTGGCTCAATTGTTATCGAACCATTTCCTGAATTTCTTCCGCTGTCTTTCCGGCGAGGCCGAGCTTTTCGGCCGTGCGACCTTCCTTCCAGAAGTCGCGGCCGCAGACAGCGCTTGCG
>CAVEWD010000055.1:0-6052 GCA_963619195.1 bacterium
CTGCCCAAACCTCTTTTGCGAGATTAAACACAGCCCATGCTTTCGGCCATCCTGCATAGAATGCCGTGTGTGTGACAATCGCGGCAATTTCCGTCTTCGTCACGCCGTGATTTTTTGCGTTCTGAAGATGATATTTCAGCGAAGAATCCGTGATTCCCTGCGCCATCAGAGCAACCACAGTGATTATGCTCCTCGTTTTCAGATCGATATCTTCATTGTTCCAGTTTTCTCCGAAGAGGACATCGTCATTAAAATGCGCAAACTCCGGAGCAAATTCTCCGAGCGCATCTCTGCCCGCCGTCTGAACAATTTTTGCCATTATCTATTCCTCCTGATTTGTTATTTTACGCTGTATCGAATCCAAACCGCGCCGCTTTCAAATGCCTGCACACTCTCAAGCTTCAAAGGCGTAACAGGTCTATCCATGGGTAGTCCGTCAAATACGGCTTTCATGCCGCTGCGACCGTCAATGCCTGCTCCGATAAGAATGCTGACCTCATCCAAAAGTCCGGCTTCAAGAAATCCGGCATTGATATGTCCACCGCCGACAACTGCCATTCTTTCAACAGCAAAATCACCTGCAAGGATCTCACAGGCACGATTTAAATTAATATGCTCCTTGCCACAGGCAATATATGAAATATGCTTTTCTTTAAGATACTCCAGATATTCATCGCCCACTTTCTCGCTTGTCAGAACAAGCACAGGACGCTTTTCATTCGACTGATCGGGCCAAAGCAGTGTACCGTGCGTATCGACCACTACCTCGTAGCCGTCTGCATCTGCTGCTTTATGGCAAGCTTCATGCCCGAGAGACAAAGCTATCCTGCATTCGAACTTTCCCGGAAGAGCCATCTCAAGCTCTGCTGTAATGCGGCCGCTTACACGCGTCGGTGCGTCAAGAGAACCCAGCGTGCTGTAGTACTCTTCAACTCCCGACAGATGCTCAGTCATAGCGCAGTCAATTCGTCCATCCACTGCCGTCATCATATGACAAATGATATAGGGCTTGTTCATTGTAATGTTCCTCCCTGATTTCACATCTTGATAAACACATTCTCGTGTGCTATAATAATTATAGTCCCTAAACCTGACTTCAGGTCAAGAGGTTTCGACAATATTTTTTGAGGTGAGCCATGTATACGATTGGACAGGTAGCAGAAATGTTTAATTTGCCCATTTCCACGCTCCGCTATTACGATAAGCAAGGACTGTTCCCGCGACTTACACGTGAATCCGGCATCCGCAAATTCAGCGATAATGAAATCGAGGCATTAAGAGTGATTGAATGTCTGAAAAAGTCCGGCCTTGAGATAAAGGACATCAAGCTCTTCATGGCTTGGTGCGTAGAGGGTTCTTCCACTTACGCTAACCGTTTGGAGCTTATTCAAAAACAGAAGGAACGTGTGGAAGCTGAAATCCAGCAGATGCACAAAACTCTGGATATGCTCCAATACAAGTGCTGGTATTACACTCAAGCCATGGAAGATGGCAACGAAGACAATGCTAAAGCATTGACTCCGGACGGACTCCCGGAGGATGTGCGCAGAGCCTATCGCAACTCTCATGATGAATAATCTGCTTAGCTGAAAAGGGCGTGTAAAAAACGAAAGTTTTTTCACACGCCCTTTTTTACTTTAATAAATTCCACAAATATACTAACTTACAACAAACGACCCAAATTTTTTGAGTCTAATAGTTCGAGTAAGGTACTTTTGGTGGAGCCGGAGGGAATCGAACCCTCGTCCAAAAATACGTCCAAAGGACTTTCTCCGGGTGCAGTCTGCCGTTTAATTTCACCTCAAAACCGAACGTCAGACAAATCGATCTTAAGACTATCCTATTGTCACAGCACGGCTATAGGAATTACCGCACAGTTACCCGTTATTTTCTGATGTCTCACGCCACCCTAACGGGAAAAGCAGCAAGACATTTGCCGTCAACTAAGCGGCAAAAGCAAATTTTTCGTTTTTTGCGTTTATGTTTAAGTTGCCATTTTTATAGATGTACGGCGCATCTACCCGCTTATCCAATTTCAATATCCCTGTCGAAACCATTGCGGCCCCTTAATGATATTTAAGTGCACGCTCAATATCTCTTTGAGCGTCCTTTTTTGCGCTGCTTTCGCGCTTGTCATAGAGTTTTTTACCCTTAGCAACTCCAAGATTCATCTTCACATACGCACCAGTAAAATGAAGATCAATTGGCACTAGTGTGTAGCCTTCCTTCTGAGTCTTTTCGGCAAGCTTTCTGATTTCTCTTTTATGTAAAAGAAGCTTTCGCTGCCTTAGAGGATCTTTATTATATATATTACCCTGCTCATAGGGGCTTATATGCATATTTTCCACTATGACTTCATCATTTTTTATAAAAGCGTAGCTATCCTTAAGATTGACTTTAGATGCTCTTACCGACTTAACCTCTGTTCCGCTAAGGGAAATTCCGGCTTCATAAATATCCTCTATAAAATACTCATGATAGGCTATTTTGTTTTTAGCTATTACTCTTCCGTCTTCTTTTTTCCCCATAGCTACCCCTTCTACTAAGAGAATTATATTGATAATATTCCCTTTAGTCAAGCTGATTAATCCAATAATAATCAATTTAGATTAATGTTTTCTATTTCCTCTTCGCTGATTACCTTAAATCCACTCTCAGCTAAAAGCTCCGCAGCAATTCCCATGCCGGGTATTTTATTTCCCGAAAATGTGCCATCATAAATTTTGTTAGCACCGCAGGATGGGCTACTTTCCTTTAAAATGCAAAGCTCAGCATTAAATTCTCGAGCAATATTCAAAGACTCTCTGGCCCCCGCTATAAAAGCCTCAGTAACATCCTTTCCAGATGACGAAAAAACTTTTTTTTCGCCATCCATCATTCTTATTTCTGAGGGTTCTCTTGGAATTGGCAACCCACCAAAGCATTCGGGGCAAATTAAAGTAATTTCATTGCCTTCACAGAAGCTCTTTACCTTTTCATTTTTGTTATTTCCACCATTATATTTGCAGTTATACCCTAAAAGACATTTAGAAACTATATAGCGGCTCATTTGTTTAAAAGTTCCTTAGCCGCCTCATTCACGGCTTTTCCATCTGCTCTGCCCTTCACCTTGGGCATAACATCTGCCATAAGTTCCTTCATTTGCTTCATTTGGGTAATTCCAAGACGCCCCACAGCCTCTTTAACTATATCCATAACCTCCTGTGCACTTAGCTGTGTCGGAAGGTATTTTTCAAGGAGTGAAATTTCCTGACGAGTCTGTTCAATGAGGTCATCACGTCCGGCTTTGATAAAGTCCTCCAAAGAATCCTTTCTCTGTTTGAGCTGCTTTGAAATAACTTCAATTACACCGTCATCATCTAACTCAACTTGATTATCCTTCTCAATTTGCAGTATACCAGCTCTTATCATCGTAACAGCATTCTTCTTTATAGTATCCTTTGTCTTCATGGCATCTTTTAAATCAGCCATAAGTTGTTCTTTAATGCTCATTTCCATCCTCCATAAATTCTAAACTTATAAAAAGTCTTCCGTACAAAAACGGAAGACTCAATGGTTTTTTATTATCTTTTATTTCTCTTTTTTCTGGCAGCTTCTGCCTTCTTCTTTCTTTTAACACTGGGTTTTTCGTAATGCTCTCTCTTTCTGATTTCAGCCATTACACCCGCCAATGCAGTCTTCTTCTTAAATCTTTTTAAGGCACTTTCCAAGGACTCGCCTTCGCGAACTTTTACTTCAGACACTCTTTCTCCCCTCCCCTCTGCATTGGTTTTATGTGCGAAAACCACACAACAAATTAATTATAGCAAATTGAAACATTAAGTCAATAATTAAACAAAAAAATCAACCAGCAGGCCAAGAAAATTTTCTTCCTGCCATTAAATGAAAGTGCAAATGATTCACACTTTGTCCACCATTTTCACCAGTATTGTTAACAATTCTAAATCCATCTCCGGTTATGCCATAACGCAGTGCCAACTTATTTATAACCACAAATATTTTGCTTATAATCTCGCTGCCGGCAGGAACATTTAAAACATTGTCATAATGCTCTTTTGGAATAACTACAATATGTATCGGTGCTTGGGGGTCGATATCCTTAAAAGCTACAACGTCGTCATCTTCATAAACTATATCCGACGAAATCTCCTTGTTCGCAATTTTACAGAATAAACAATCTTCCATATCATTCTCCTTATCTCGCATCAAGAAGGAGCATAGCTCACTTTGATGTTCAATTAGTTTATCATACAATTAATAAAAAATCAATCATTTATTTTGCCACAAAGACAATCCTTTTTTACACCGGTTATAGCCACTTTATGTATCTCATTTTCGCAGCACTCTCCAGATAGGATCTCTACCCTGATATAATTTTCAGAATAACCTTCGAAATTCCCGTTTTCATTTTTTCTCTCAGTGAGCACATGCAAATTTCGCCCTATGTAGTGAGTCAAAGCTTCATTAGCAACCTCATCACAAACTTTACTAAGAGCCCTTACTCTTTCATGTTTTTCACTGCGGCTTAGTTGATTCGGGAAACCTGCAGCAGGAGTGCCCTCCCTTTTGGAATATGGAAATATGTGCACATGGGTAAATCTTGCCTTCTTAACGAACTCCATTGTTTGAGAAAATTCATCTTCGGTTTCACCAGGAAATCCGACTATTATATCGGTTGTAAATTCAGCATTTGTGATTTTATCCCTTATCAACCACATATATTCTAAATATTCTTCTGCTGTATACCTTCTATTCATTCGTTCAAGAACGCTAGTGGAACCACTTTGCAAAGAAAGATGAAAATGAGGGCAAAAGCTTTTTACATTACTCAATCTGTCCACAAATTCATTTGTTACAAGTTTAGGCTCTAACGAACCAAGTCTGATGCGCTTTATTGAAGTATTTGAATCAATTGCTTCAATAACATCAATTAGTTTTTTCCCGTTATCATTATATGAAGCAATATGTATTCCAGTGAGAACTACCTCGTTAAATCCCGCATCAACTAAGGAATTTACATCACTAACAACCTTATCTATCGGCACGCTACACAAAGCAGCTCTAGCGTAAGGAATTATGCAATATGTGCAGAAACGGTTGCAACCGTCTTGTATCTTTAGGGCTGCTCTTGTCTTAGATTCGGCGATTGTTCCCAAAACAACACCACACTCCACATCTGATATTTCATTAATGTTAAAAAAGGCTGATGCAGCCCTGAGAATTTCACGAGCAGTGTCTTCAGGCTTTTTATGGGATATTATCACATTGGCAGTATCCTGCATACGTTCAATATCCACAGCAACTCTGCTCCAGCAACCGCATGCTATAACAAAGGACTCGGGATAAGCATTCTTCACTCTTCTAATAAGTTGCCTGGATTTTCTTTCACTCTCCGCTGTTACAGCACAAGTATTTATTATATTTATATCAGTATCTTTATCAGATTCATCGCATTCTTCAAATCCGGAATTTTTTAAAATTTCAGCAATAATCCCGCTATCGCAACTGTTCACCTTGCAACCAAGGGTGTATATTTTAAATTTCATATATTTCATCCACCGTTTTTACATCACGCCCTATTTGTTCAACCAAATCATCAATGTTGTTAAATTTTTGATCAGATCTTATTCTGAATAAAAACTCTATTTTTAATAGCTTACCGTAAACATCACCACCAAAGCCAATCAAATGCGTTTCAACGCTTAAACCACCATTTTCAGCCACTGTTGGGTTGTTTCCAACATTTGTAACACCTTTATATATTTTTTCATTCAAGGTGCATTTAGTGGCATAAACACCCCATTTAGGAATCAAATAATGTTCATTCACTTCAATGTTGGCTGTAGGATAACCGATTTCTCTACCTAACTGTTTACCTGATTTAATTTTCCCTTTAATATAAAAAGGTCGTCCTAACATTTGCGATGCCATAACCACATCGCCCGAATAAAGTGCCCCTCTTATTAGTGTGCTGCTTATAGGCACATTGCCACACAAAGCTTCTTTTATAATACTGACACTCACACCATATGGCGCGCATAGCTCTTTTATG
>CAVEWD010000056.1:0-1934 GCA_963619195.1 bacterium
GTGTTTTAATTTTGTCATAGATTTTGGGAAGATTTTCGAAAAATTTTAGAGCTTCTCCCACACTCATCTCAAGCACATCAGCAATGCTTTTCCCTTTATAACGCACACTAAGAGTTTCACTATTATAGCGATGCCCGCTGCAAACCTCGCAAGGAACATAAACATCCGGCAAAAAATGCATCTCAATTTTAATTATTCCATCTCCTGCGCAATTCTCACATCTTCCACCCTTAACATTAAAGCTAAACCTTCCTTTGGAGTATCCTTTAGCCTTAGCTTCAGGCAAGGAAGCATAAAGGTCGCGGATTGTATCAAAAACGCCTGTGTAAGTGGCGGGATTCGAACGAGGAGTCCTTCCTATTGGAGATTGATCTATATTTATAACCTTGTCTATATTTTCAACACCTGTAATTTCTTTGAATTTTCCAGCCTTTTTATGGGATCCATTCACCAGTTGACTTACATGTTTATAGAGAATTTCATTCACCAAAGTACTTTTACCTGAACCTGAGACACCGGTAACACAGGTCATTATTCCCAAGGGAATATCTACATTTATCTTCTTTAAATTGTTTTCAGCAGCTCCTTTAATGCTTATAAATTTGCCATTTGATTTTTTTCTTTCCTTAGGAACCTCAATTTTAAGCTCTCCGGAAAGATATTTACCAGTAATAGATCTTTTTGCATTCTTTAAATCTTCAACGCTGCCGCAAGCAACAACTTCACCGCCCAACACTCCTGCACCTGGCCCTATATCAACTAAATAATCAGCACTCAACATAGTGTCAGTGTCATGTTCCACAACAATTAAAGTATTACCAATATCAGTTAGCTCTCTTAATGCCTTAATTAACTTTTCATTATCTCTTTGATGTAGGCCAATACTTGGCTCATCCAAAACATACAAAACCCCGGTCAACTGCGAACCTATTTGAGTTGCTAGACGAATTCTTTGGCTTTCTCCGCCAGATAAACTCCCCGCACTTCTGCTAAGCGTTAGGTATCCAAGTCCAACATCATTCAAAAATGTGAGTCGATTCATTATCTCCTTTATAAGAAGCGAACTTATAACCTGCTGAGTTTCATTTAATTTTAAACTTTTAAAGAAGTCCAAACATTGCATAATGGACATTTGTGTCATATCAATTATGTCTACTCCAGCAACCGTAACCGCAAGACTTTTAGCATTCAATCTCTTGCCTCTGCAAGATGGACAAGGAACAGTTGCCATATATTGTTCAATTTTTTCGCGCATAAATTCAGACCCGCTCTCCTTATAGCGTCTCTGCATATTATTTATGGCACCTTCAAAAATTACATTAGTCTGCCTATACCCGGAAAAGTGACTATTGAATTCAATATGCAAAACAGTGTTATCACCATATAAAAGGGCATTTATAAACTCCATAGGTGCGTTCTTTAAGGGCTCATCTAAACTTACACCATAATGTATCGCAAGCTGAGTTATGATTGAAAAATAATATCCATCTTCGTTTGTATTAAAAAAATTCACAGCACCCTGGTTAAGGCTAAGGGACATATCCGGAATTACTGTTTCAGGATCTATCATTTGATGAAAACCTAAACCATTGCATTCAGGGCACATGCCAAATGGTGAATTAAACGAAAAATCACGAGGTTCAAGTTTCGCCATGGATATGCCGCAATCAGGACAGGCAAACACCTCGCTATATAAACGTTCTTCTTTATCTGATTTATAAACTACTAAGCCTTCGGTGAGCTTGAAAGCAGTTTGAATTGAATCAGTTAAACGAGAACGGTAGTTTTCGGATCTTTTCAATCTATCAACCACAACACTTATATCGTGCTTTTTATTTTTGTTTAACTCAGGAACTTCGCTAAGTTCATATAGCTCGTCATCAACATAAACTCTCACATACCCTTCAGAAGCAAGGATGTCCAAAGTTTTTTTA
>CAVEWD010000056.1:1944-6021 GCA_963619195.1 bacterium
CTCCCCCCTCGCTACAGGAGCAAGTATTTGAAACTTTTCATCAGCCTCACCGGTTAATATTTCATCAACAATAGTATCTAAGCTTTGAGACTTGATTTCTTTTCCGCATTTTGGACAATGAGGTACACCAATTCTAGCATATAACAAACGCAAATAATCGTAAATTTCAGTAACAGTGCCCACAGTAGAACGCGGGTTTCTGTTTGTCGTCTTTTGGTCAATTGATATAGCGGGAGATAAGCCTTCAATGCTCTCAACATCTGGCTTATTCACTTGTCCTAAAAACTGTCTAGCATAGGCAGAAAGACTTTCTACATAACGTCTTTGCCCCTCTGCATATATGGTGTCAAAAGCAAGGCTAGATTTTCCTGAACCAGAAAGCCCTGTAAAGACTATGAATTTATTTCTAGGAAGCGTCAAATCCACATTTTTTAGATTGTTTTCTTTTGCCCCTTTTATTACTATTTTATCATTCATTTAAAATTCTCCTATTCGTGCCAAATTATATCACAAACATTTGTTCGTTAAAAGATATCTAAACTAGACAAATAAGGAACTTGCCCCCCACTAAACGAGGATATACTAAAAATTGTCTTAGCAGAATACCTGCAAAGACAATTTCTACAAATTATTCTTTTGTTATAAAATTCCACCCATCGGCACACATTTTATTAAGGTCATATTCTGCTCTAAAGCCAAGCTCAACTTCTGCCTTTTGAGTATTGGCATAGAACTCTGCTATATCACCAGCTCTTCGTGGTTTTATTTCATATGGCAATATCTTGCCACAGGCTTTCTCCATGGCACGAATTACCTGCAACACACTGCTGCCCCTTCCTGTGCCGATGTTGTATACATTGACTCCACCAATATCACCCTGTTTTTTTAAAGCAAGCACATGAGCCTTCGCTAAGTCCACAACATGAATGTAATCCCGCACACCGGTTCCGTCCACAGTTGGATAATCGTTGCCAAACACACCAACACATTTTAATTCACCCTTTGCAACTTTTAAGATATATGGGAAAAGATTGTTTGGAATACCGTTGGGATCCTCGCCTATAAGTCCGCTTTCATGCGCCCCAATTGGGTTAAAATATCTCAACAAAGTTACATTAATTTCGGGATTAGCCCTTTGCAGATCAGCAAAAATATCCTCACAAATTATTTTTGTGTTGCCATATGGGCTTGTGGCAACCCCTCTTGGCATCTCTTCATTATATGGAATAGGATTGTTTTCACCATAAACCGTTGCAGAAGAACTGAATATAATATGTCTCACTCCAAACTCCACGGCCATGCGGCATACGCAAAGAGTAGCGTTAATGTTATTTGCATAATACTTCAGCGGCTTTACAACAGACTCACCAACAGCCTTAAAACCAGCAAAATGAATTATTCCCGTTACTTCATTTTCCTCAAGCACATTTCTTAAAGCCGATTCATCACACACATCCAGCTTATAAAACTTAGGAGATTTGCCAGTTATTTTATAAATTTTATCAACAACATCCTGCTTGCTATTATACAAGGAATCGCATATCACAACATCAAACCCGCTGTTAATAAGCTCAACACAAGTATGACTGCCAATATAACCAGTGCCACCAGTAACAAGAATCATGATTTATCCTTTACATATTCATTAGTATTAATCTAAAAAAATAACTAAAATAAATTTGCAATATCAGCCACTTCTTTGGGAATTTCTTTTGTTAATACTTCACATCCATCTTTCGTTATTAAGAGATCATCCTCTATTCTAATACCTATATTCCATTCATTAATATAGAGGCCAGGCTCATCCGTTATAACCATTCCTTCCTCAAGCGGAGTTGTTTTAGATAGTGGATCATGCACATCTAATCCAAGAGAGTGCGAAACCGAATGATAATAATATTTCACAACTTCATCAGTATCTGCAACAAGTCCAAGCTTTTTAAGTTCAACATCAAATAGCTCTTTAACTGCATCATTTAAGCTCATCAATGTTTCACCAGGCTTTGCTATTTCAGCCACCAATTTATTGGCTTTCAACACAATATCATAAACCTGCTTTTGTCTTTGGGTAAACTCGCCTCCTACAGGAAGAGTCCTTGTAACATCTGCGCAATAATATCTCTTAGCCGCACCACAATCTAAAAGCACCATTGAATCTTCATTTATTGCATCTCTTCCGTAAGGATAATGAAGGATAACCGCATTTTTATCAGCCGCACAAATAGTGGCAAAAGCAAGACCAGCATCCTTCTTTGCCACAGCATATTCAAAACATGCCTTAAGCTCATATTCCAGAATGCCAGGTGTCATATTATTAGCAAAATAAGAAATTGCATCCTGAGTTATTGCAATACTTTCCCTTATTTCCTCAATTTCCTCCGGTGACTTTACGGCACGCATTTCAAAAATTATCTGAGATACATCTGCAACTTCCGGATATGCTTTTTCAGAGAAAGTTTTAAACGAATCAAAAGAAGCATAGGCTTGAGTATTATCCATATAAAGCTTTTTTACTGAGAATTTACTTAGCTCTTCATAAGCTTTTTGTGCAAATTCATCAATATAACTTACCTTATCAAGAGCAACACCGCTTATTTTTGAATATTCATCCACAGAAGGAAGAATACCTGTCCATTTTTCTTTGGTTTCATCCTTTTTTTGAACAAAAAGATACTCATGAGTGGTACTTTCCACTTTTATCATTAATACTATTGAATATGGCACATCCACACCGGTCATATAGTAAAAATTCCTGCTAACTTCAAAGTTGAAGAACTGATCTGCTGAGGATGTAACTGGTTCTCCCGCAAATAAAATAACTGCGGAATTGTTTTCCAGCAAATTTAACAATTCTTTTCTTTTGTTAATAAAAAATTCCTTATTCATGATATTTTACCTCTGCCAACATTATAGCATTATAGGTTCTTGTTTTTGCGCATTTGTTAATTTTTTTAATTGCGGGAAACAAACAATTAAGCCACGAATCAGCTACAAAAGTGCTATAAAAAAAAAAAAAATTATATCTCAGATGTGCAATGAGGACAACGTGTTGCATCTATTGCAATTTCACTCTTACAATACGGGCATTTCTTAGTTGTAGGAGCAACTGGCTTTGTGTCTGATTTATGAGATGTCAATGCATGAAAATGATTCATACCCTTAACTAAGAGAAAAATAACAAAGGCCATAATAATAAAGTTAATTACAGCCGTTAAAAATGAGCCTATACGCAAAGTAGCGTTACCAAGAGTTATTACATATCCGCTTAAGTCCTGTTTGCCAAAAATACCAAGAAGCGGGTTAAGTAAATCATTAACAAGGGAATCAACAATCCCATTAAAAGCACCGCCGATTACAACGCCAACTGCCATATCCATAACATTGCCACGCATGGCAAAATCTTTGAATTCTTCAAAAAACTTTTTCATAACATTCTCCCTCTACTAAACAATTTTAATTTGAGAAATAATAGCACATTATTTTTCTAGTCACAAGGGTCAAAAACAGAAAATGGAACAAACCAAAATAAAACAAGCCCACAAACAAAGCATTTATGAGCTTGAATAAAATGAATAAACAAAAATTAAATCTATATTAAAAGTCGTAATGAAGAATAGTCATTCTCTCTTAAAAACTCTTTTGCCTCCTCAATTATACCCAGCATTAAAGATTCATCAATCTTAAAAAGCCTTGCCATGCAAATATTTATATTTTCAGCCAGTTTAATTATATCCCCCTCAGAGAGCTTAAACCCCACTTCTTTTAAAACGCAAAGAGTAAGCTCTCGTCTCATGCCGGAATCAGCACTGGCAGCAATCTCGACCTCATCATGGGTAAATCCTAAGTTTAATTCAGCACTAAAATCATGATATGCTTCGCCAAAATACATCCTGATAAATTCATCACCAGATTCATTTATTAAAACCTCGTAGTGAAATGCTGCAGTTTTAACATCCCTTAATATGATAAGCAAAAACAAAAATACAGAATATACATTTCTTCTAACACTATCAATACGCCACTCAGAACGTTCCTCAATAAAACCAAGGCACTCACTAAGCAGTTGACCATATATAG
>CAVEWD010000057.1:0-5863 GCA_963619195.1 bacterium
GTATATATTTAGTGCAGCACTAAAACTCAGCCATTCATCATTTTAGATTATTATTCAAAGTATGCTGTTATAGTCTTTACTTTAGTTTCCTGAAATAAAGACCATTAGTACGTTTAAATTCAGGAGTATTACCTTTTTTGAAAAGGTCAATTATAGTCTTTATCTCCGATTCTTTTTCGTTATTATTAAAACATAAAATGGTAAAATCTGCTTTAATTTCTTTATCAGATATGCAAATAGGAATGCTGTTTAAAAGTGTGCTGTACTGTCTATTATGGCAAACAATTGAAAATTTATTTCCGAGCCTATCTGTAACAACACCCCCTCCTTTGCATTTACCACATCCATTATTATCCCTTAAAGGACAAGCTCTGAAACGCATAAGAGGTAAATATCCATAGCCTATAACACCAATTGGTATTTCATTTTTCAGCTTAACAATTCTACTCATCGACATTTCAAAAGAAACAACAGCATCTAACAAATTATAATTTCTTACATATTCATCAATAGAAATTGAATTTGTGATATTAAGGCCAAATCCACCATGGAGTTCAAACCCCATGCTTTTGCATATTTCTAAAATTCCAATATTCCCACACATAACGGAATTAAAACCGGTTTCTTTAAGAAATTCTAATTCTCTTTTTATTTTATGTGAATACTCATCAAATGCCAAATCGGGAAGTTTTACAATTAACTTATCCTTAAATTTTAAAACCGCATTACTATTTGGAATTACTTCCTCTAAAGGAAGAATAATTCTATCAAAAATATCATCAAAACAAATCTGCGAAAACCTTGTAAATTGCCCCCAAATCTGCGATTCTTCTGGATAGATTTTCTCGATATCCGGTAAAACAAAATCAAAATACTGTTTTGGTCTCGGCAATAAAAGAGCTCTATATAACTCCTCCAGAGCTTGTCTTCGGGCTTTATTCAACACAGAAAACGGCAACATAGCACCCTCAAATGCTTCATACTCTATATTGCCAGGAATAAAAATTGTTCCTCCAGTTTTACTCAAAAGCTCACATACCTGGCTTTTATTTAGGGCATGTTCTGACATAAGCGTTGCAGCAACAAATGTTATTTCTACTTGTTCTCCGCCCCCACTGACCTCAAGAATTGATTTTTCGGACAAAAGAAAAAGCTTCATATCTACCTTAACAGCAGGTCTTTCACTTTTATATAAATTTGAGAGCTTTTTCAAAACATTGGAGGATGCTACCACATCATCCTTAGTTCGCACACCAAACATCGAAATGTTTCGTTTGCCTGTAAGGTATCCATCGGTAAAGCCACTTCTTGAAAAAACAGCTTTTAACGTTTCCAAGTCAGGCTTTAAACCTTCTAAAGCCATTTTGCAAGCATTAACAGATGCAGCAACATATTCTGGACGTTTCATTCTTCCTTCTATTTTCAATGATGTCACACCGGCCGCGCAAAGTTCATTGAGTTTTGCAACATACGACATGTCTTTTAGAGAAAGAGCATATTCCCGTTCATTGCATCTAAAATTCAGACGGCATGGTTGTGCACAAAGTCCCCTATTGCCACTACGTTCTCCTATTATAGAAGAAAGATAACACATACCTGAAACACTCATACATAATGCTCCGTGCACAAACACCTCAAGCTCCATATCTGGTACAGAACGGTTTATTTTTGAAATTTCCTCCAAAGAAAGCTCTCTTGCTAGTACAGCCCTTGTGAAACCAAATCTTTTTAGAGCTTCAACTCCCCAAACATTGTGAATACACATTTGGGTAGATGCATGGAGATCAATATCTGGGCAGCACTTTCTCACAAAACTGGCAACAGCAAGATCTTGCACAATAATAGCATCTGCCCCCGCCGCAGCAACAACCTTAAGCTCATTTTCGAGATTAGACAACTCATCATCAAAAACCAATGTATTAAGGGTGATATATACCTTAACTCCAGATGCATGAGCGTATGATACTGCTTCAATTAATTCTTCATTCGAAAAATTATTTGCATTTCTACGAGCATTCATATTTTTTGTTCCAAAATACACAGCATTCGCTCCAGCCCTTACTGCAGCTACAAGCTGTTCTTTGCCCCCCACTGGCGCAAGAATTTCAGGCTTCATTTTTTAAATACTCCGCTAAAAAAAATATTGCATCGGTATAGCTTTTAAAGCCCTCGCCAATAAAGCTTTTTATACACACAAGAGAAGTATATGTGAAATGGCGAAACTTTTCTCTTTGAAATATGTTGCTTAAATGCACCTCAACGCAAGGAAGTTGTATTGCCTTTAGTGCATCCATTATAGCTATACTTGTATGAGAATAACCACCGGCATTTATTATTATTCCATCAAAAACATTATATGCCGATTGAATTTTATCTATAAGAGCTCCTTCGCTATTTGATTGAAATACCTCACATTCCAATCCAGCTTTTAAACATTCATCGTTAATATGGCAAACCAGATTCACATATGAGTCTGCACCATACACATCCTTTTCTCTTATTCCTAGCATATTTAAATTAGGGCCGTTAATCACAAGTATTTTCATCATTTATCTCCGATAGTCCCAGTGTTCTTATAATTTCATTCGCACAAATTTCTGGGCTAGCATTATTTTTCACCTTAAAATCGCAGAAAACTTCGTATATAGGTTCTCTTTCAACCAACATTTGATTAAGTGCTTCAACATTTTTGCTAAGAGGCCTTCCCTTTGTTGAAAGCATTGAAATATTTCGTTTAATGTAAACGATTATAGAATTTCTACTAAGCACATCCCGATTTTTCTTCCTTAACACTCCGCCCCCACCAATAGAAATAATGCACCCATTTCTAGCTGAAACTTCTCTAACTACATCACTCTCAATATCTCTAAAACCTTCTTCACCAAGTTCACAAATAAGCTCACCACTGCTTTTAGACATCTTTTCTTTAATTAATCTATCAGTATCAACCCATGTTCTTCCTGTTTTTTTATGGATTAACTTACCTATAAGACTTTTCCCGCAACCGGGCATCCCAATTAGAACTATATTTGACAATTCAAGATGCATATCCCTACACAACTCATCTAACAGTTGTTTTTTTAACATGCGCCCAGTAAAAAATTCTGAAGCGTAAAAAGCTTGAGCGCAAAGCATATCAAGCCCGCAAGTTGTCTTTAAACCTAAAGATTGTGCACAAACTGAACTTGCAGTTTTCAAAGGAGAATACACCACATCCACATATGCATCGGCACATTTAAACTTTACAAAATCAAGCACAACATTATCGCAATGAGGTAACATGCCAACTGGTGTAGTATTTACGATAATATTAATATTTTCAAGTGAATAAATATTGTTGTAGTCAATTTTACCATTACGAGATGCTTTATATATATTTCTAGCACCCAACAATCTGGATGCATATTCTGCAGTTTTAGAAGTTCCTCCAGTGCCTAAAATAAGAACATTTTTCCCTTCAAAATTTATGTCGGCTTTTTTTACCATATAAACGAATCCGTTTATATCGGTATTATAACCCCAAAGTTCCCCTTTTTTATTCACAATGGTGTTAACACATCCCGTTGCTTTAGCATCTTCGCTTAAAACATCACAAAATTTAAAGGCGCTTATTTTGTAAGGCATTGTAACATTTATGCCCTGAAAAGATCGATGTTTTATAAAAAGCGAAAATTCATTTTCACTCATTGAAAGAAGCCTGTAATCATACTTCCCTAGATGGGAGTGAATTCTTGTAGAAAAGCTTCTATCCACATCTTTACCTATCAGCGCATAATGAAGCCCATCACATCGCTGATATAACTTTGACAATGAAAATAAATTTGAGTACAGTTCCTCCGCATAAAAAGCAAGCTCATTTGGAACACTTTTTCTTATTTTGTTTATTATTTCAGCTTGCCTTGATTTATCTTCAACTGAAGTTGAACTTTTCCTTTTCTCTTCGCCAATTTTTAAAGATATACCCATTCTTTTAACAAAAAGCTCTAATAATTCATCATCTATTAGATCAATTTCTTTACGAAGTTCCCCTATTCCCACGAATCAGCCTCCAAAAGCTTGTCATATAGTACGATAGCAGCAACTGCCTCCACCACAGGAACTGCCCTAATGGCTATACACACATCATGCCTTCCATTAATAGATATATCAACATTTTCTTTGCTTTCTAAATTAACGCTCTTTTGTGTAAGGGCTATTGATGGAGTGGGTTTAAAAGCAACTCTAAACACAATTGGTGTACCCACTGATATACCACCCAAAATCCCACCACAATTATTTGATAGGAAAAAAACTTCTCCATCTTTAATCCTGTAAGCATCATTATTTATGCTCCCAAAACTTTCAGCCGATTTAAATCCCGAACCAAATTCAACTCCTTTTACTCCTGGAATAGCAAAAAGAGCAAATGATAAATAACTCTCTAAACCTTCGAATAGTGCATTGCCGATTCCGCAAGGAAATCCAGTAACTGCACACTCCACCACCCCGCCAATAGAATCACACTTATTCTTAGCATTTTCTATTTCATTGAGCATTTCATTTGCAATGCCTTCATCTAACAAATAAAGACCATCTATATTCTTCACATCTTGAGGATGCATCAAGTCAAATGAAAGATCTCTCTTTCCCCCAATCGATAACAAATGTGCGCTAATTTTTGTATTCATATCCAAAAGAAGCTGCATAAATATTGCGCCGGCTACACAAAGTGGTGCAGTCATTCTTCCTGAAAATGCTCCACCACCAGTCGCATTATAAGAAGAACCATACTTCAGATACGCTGCAAGGTCAGCATGTCCGGGGCGAGGAATATGTTTGATATTTGAATAATCATTAGAATGAACATCTTTATTTGGAATATCTATAACAACTTCATCCCCAATCACAACTCCATTTTTAATTCCAGAGACAAAAATAAACTCATCGTCCTCTTTACGATCAGTTGAACTTATATTATTAGAAGGAGAGCGACGTTTCATAAACTTTTTCAAAAAATTTTCGTTAATTTTAAACCCCATTGGTATACCTTTTATTCTAACACCAACACTTGTAGCATGGGATTCTCCATATATATTTACTTCAATGTTATTCTTATAACTATAATATTTCATCTACTTCAGCTCCGAGCTTCCTTAAATGATCCCAAAATTGAGGGTACGACTTGTTTACACATTCAGCACCTTCAATTTCGCAACCACAGTTAATAGTCGCTATAGCTACTGCCATGGCAATACGATGGTCATCGCATTTAATTTGTGCAAAATGAACATGAGAAGGGAAAATCTCTAATTTATCACGTTCATAACGGATTTTACCACCTAATTTCGATATAGTTGAAATGATAGCTTCGATTCTATTGCTTTCCTTATATTTTAATCTGTCAACATTTTTTATTACTGTTATACCTTCAGCGTGAAGCGCAGCAGCTGCAACGTATGGCACAATGTCCGGAATGTCGCAAGCATCAATTTCTGTTGCGCACAAATCATTTTTAGCAATAATTACAGCATCATTTTCAATCGTAACCCTTGCATTCATTCTGCGCAGGATTTCAACACACTCCTTATCCCTTTGAAGTGAATCCATTCTTACACCCTTTAATCTAACAAATCCAGATACAGCTGCCATAAAAAGAATAGCAGCAGATTGAGTCCAGTCTCCCTCCGGGGTATAACTTCCCTTGGAAATATACCTTCCAACTGTAGAGTAACACCCATCTGAGTATAAAACTTTAACTCCGAAGGAGTTTAGTACATCACATGTCATTTCAACATAACCAGCTGACCCCAGTTCAGTGGTTAACACAACACAACTTTCTTTATTCAACATCGGCAAAGCCATTAGAAATCCAGAAAGAAACTGC
>CAVEWD010000058.1:0-5849 GCA_963619195.1 bacterium
AATCCAAGCTGATAGTAGATTCTTTGAAGAAAAAGATAACCGATGTTAAATGATAATTGTTTACCAACCGGAATTAGTGCATTGGAGGAAAAGCGAATAAGATGTTCAACATCCTTTAAAGCCTTTTGAGCATTATTTAATTCATTAACATATGAACGTGCCCAGGCTAGCGCATCATCGACACCATAAGTTTCTTTAATAAAGGTTTCCGTACCAAGTTTTTCTACAATTTCAGAAGTATTTTTACCATTTTTCTGAACTGATTTGATTACATAAAAAGATTTAGCGTTTTTCGATGGACTAATCATTAATCTCATAAAACCATACCTCCTGTTATTAGTATTATAACACAATACGGCAATACGGCATATAGAAAATGAAAAATTTACAAAAAAATAAGACCATTACTGGCTTAAGTGGTTCTCGGGGTGTCAAACTTCCGTTTGTCAATAGATTAGCCCCTAAAAATCGAATTGGTTTTTGCGGGGTTTTTTTTAGGGTGCAAAAATGGTAAACTAAATAAAAAAATTGGGGCTTATTTAGATGATTTATTTGATTTTGGCTGTGGCGGCAAGCTCAACTCTTTCTGTGGTGATGCGACTTAGCAAGGGGAGCGGCTCTTCCCTGGGGGTGATTTGCGCCAACTATGTGAGCTGTGTGGCACTTTGCCTTCTTCACACCATCATCTCAGAGGGGCTTAACCTTTGGGGAGGGGCAAGCGTGCTGATTTTGGGGCTGATTCAGGGTCTGGGCTATTTGATGGGGCTGATATTTATGCAGTTTAGCATAAACAAAAACGGAGTGGTGCTCTCCAGCGTTTTTGCAAAGCTGGGGCTTTTGGTTTCCCTGGGGGTTTCAGTGTTTGTGTTTGGAGAGAACCCCACCATGGTGCAGCTTTTAGGCTGCCTTATAGCTGTTTTTGCAATTGTTTTAATAAACTGGCAGAAGGGAGTGCGGCTTAAAATTAATGTGTCGCTGATTTTGCTGCTTTTGGTGAACGGGCTTACCTCCAGCATGTCTAAAATTTTTCAGGCTTTGGGGTATGGCGATGCAGCCAGTCAGTTTCTTTTATACACCTTTATGTTTGCCTTTGTGCTGTGCTTTAGCTTAATGAAAATTAAGGGGGAGAGGATTGAAAAGAAGCAATGGGGCTATGGGGCTGTGATGGGCTTTGCCAACTACTATTCCTCAAGGCTGGTTTTGGAGGCTTTGGAATATATTCCTGCTGTGGTGGTGTTTCCCACCTATGCTGTGGGGGCGATTGTGTTAATTTCCCTTTGCGGGGTAATTTTCTTTCACGAGAAGCTCTCAAATCAGCAGTGGACAGGCTTTTTTATGATTTTGGCCGCCATTGCGCTGCTTAATTTGTAGGTTGAAATTTGCATGTTGAATTAATTTTAGGGTATACACAGGAGAAGTGAAATGAAGATTTTGATTTTTTCAGACTCCCATGGCAGCAGCCGGGGGATTGAAAAGGCTGTTTTTGAAAACGAGGACGCAAAGGTGATTTTGCATGCGGGAGACGGAGCCGGAGATTTAAGCGAGTTTTTAGCAGGGGGCTACACCATTTACCGGGTGAGGGGCAACTGCGACTACAGCTCGAGTTTGGAAGATGAAGAGGTGGTGGAAATTGAGGGGGTTAAAATTTTTTTAACCCACGGGAACGCCTACAGGGTTTCCTACCAGGTGGATACCCTTGCAAAAAAAGCCAAGGCAGAGGACTGCAGCGTGGCGGTGTTTGGCCACACCCACAGGGCCATGATTGAAAATAATGATGGGGTGCTTTTAATAAACCCGGGAACCATAAACCGCAACAGAAGCAGAAACGGGCAGGTGAGCTACGCTGTGGTGGAAATTGAGGGGGCAGATGTGGTAGGCGCAAGGATAGTTTCGGTTTAGGCCTCCGGCAGGCTTACGGTGATGGTGGTTCCGTGGCCTTTTTTGCTTTGGGCTGTTATGGTGCCCTGGTGGCTTGTGGCAATTTGCTTTGCGATGGCAAGGCCGAGCCCTGTGCCGCCTTCCCTTCGACTTCTGGCTTTATCGGTGCGGTAGAAGCGGTCGAAGATGTTGTTTAATTCGCTTTCATCTATTCCAATGCCCTGGTCTATGACCTCAAAGATTACATTTTTGCCGCTTTTTTTAAGGTTGAGGGCTATGATTTGCCCAGGGGAGGAGTATTTTATGGCGTTGTCGATGATGATGGAGAGAAGCTGAAGAAGCTTTTGGTGGTCGCCATATAAGATAACCCCTGAGGAGGAAGAGGTGAAACGCAGGGTGATGCTTTTCTTTTCCGCAATGGGCTTAAAGCGCTCCACAGCCTCAAGACAAAGGCGTTTGGCAAAAATTTGCTGGCGGCTTAGCTGCTCGGCTCCGGAGTCGTTTTTGGCAAGGGTGAGAAGGTTTTCCACCAGCTGCGACATATGCTCCGTTTCGTTGTAGGCCATATCCAGCCATTCCATTTGAGAGAGAACGCTTTCATCGGGGGAGGATTTGACCACATCGAGATTTGTGCGCATTATGGTGATGGGGGTGCGCAGCTCATGGGAGGCATCGGCAATAAATTCCTTTTGGCGCATCATGTTTTCCTGCACAGGCTTAATGGAGTTGCCGGCAATTAAGTAGCCTGTGATGAAGGAGAGCATAACCCCAATGAGAACGGAAAAAAGAAGGTAAACCCCCAAACGGTCGGCCATGGTTTCGATGCTGTTCATGTTCTGAACGGTTTGAATGATTCGCATTTGGCCTGAGTCGTTTGAAAAAACGGTGCTGATGATGCGAAGGTTCATATCATCGTAGGTGTAGGAATGAACATAGTAGTTGCCGTCGGACTGGGAGGAGACTGAAACAGTTTTTTTATCGGCGCAGAAAAGAAGCTCCCTGATGGAGGAGAGAATTTCTGAGGGGATTGAATAGCTGCTTACATAGCTTAGGTGCTCTCCGGAGGCGTTCCAGATTCCGTAGCTTATATTTGAGGCGTTAAGGCGCTCCTTGAAGCTTTGGTATTCCTCCATCAGCTCCGCGTTTTGCCCGGAGGAGCTCTCAAAGAGGGTAACATAGCGCTTTAGCATATAGGCATCGTTTAAAAGCTCGCTGTCGGCTCGGGAGACGGAGTCTATTTGCACGCTTACGTAAACAAAGGAAACAATGCACACCAAAATGGCGAAAACCACCGCCGCGTTTAAGATGGTGAGCTTTAATTTCAGTTTGGTGAGCATCAGTCGGCCCCCTCGATTATGTAGCCAAGATTTCTTCGGGTGGTGATTTTAACGCTGCTGCTTTTGGAGAGCTTTTTTCTTAGGTAGTGCATATATATTTCCACGGTGTTTTCCCCGGCTTCGCTGTCGATTCCCCAGACTGTGTCAAGAAGGTAGTCCTTTGAGAGGATGGTGCCTTTATTTTTTATGAGAATTTCCAGCATTCTTGCCTCCTTGGAGGGGAGAATTTCAACGCTATCGCCGATTATGAGCTCGCTTGTGCCCATGTTTAGGGTTACATCGCCATAGCA
Source organism: bacterium (assembly GCA_963619195.1). Taxonomy (GTDB): domain Bacteria; phylum Bacillota; class Clostridia; order Eubacteriales; family Anaerofustaceae; genus RUG14186. The sequence continues at coordinate 3,506 of CAVEWD010000058.1, forward strand.
AAGAACATTTGAGGAAAAGGCGTCGGCCCTTCTTCTGCCCAGAGCCTTAACCCGGGCGATGAATTCCTCTATGTTAAAGGGCTTTGTGAGGTAGTCGTCAGCTCCCAGCTCCAAGCCTGCCACTTTATCGTCGATGGAGTCCTTGGCGGTGAGAAGAAGAATGGGGGTGAGGATTTTTTCACTTCTTAATTTTTTTAAAACCTCAAGGCCGTTCATTTCCGGGAGCATGATATCTAAAATGATGACGTCGTAGGAATTTTTTCTGCCCTGAATGTAGCCGGAGAGACCGTCGTAGACGGCATCGGAGTGGATGTTGTTTTTTTCCAACATTTTGCAAAGGGGCTTTGAAATGTTTTGTTCATCTTCAATTAGCAGTACGTTCATATTATTCTCCCTTCTGGCTTTGATATATGTTAATTATACAAACAAGGGGGGAAAATTAAAAGAAATTATTGATTAGAAAATATATTTCAAAGAGGCTGCATTAAGAGGGATTGCGGGTATAATTAAATAAAACAACTAAATTTTTAAAGTTTACGGAGGGCGAAATGAAGGTTGTGCTGATTACGGGAATGCTGGCTTCAGGAAAGAGCATTGCCCTAAGGGTTTTTCAGGATTTGGGCTATTATGTGATTGACAACATGCCCCCTTCACTTATTCCCACTTTTTTGAGCCTTGCAGCAGCCTCAAACCCCAAAATTGAAAAGGCGGCCTTTGTGGTGGACGTGAGGGCAGAGGGCTTTTTTGCTGATTTAAATGACGCGGTGGACTACCTTGAGGAAAACACTGTGTTTGACATTTTGTTTATAGATGCAGAGGATGGTGTGCTGCTTTCCCGCTACAAGCTGAACCGCCGCAGACACATTGCCTTTGATGAGGACAGAATTTCCGAGGCAATAAATAAGGAGAGGGAGAGGCTTGAGCCGATAAAGGAAAAGGCCGACTATTACATTGACACCTCGAATTTAACAGAGAAGAAATTTAAAAAGAGAATTCATGAAATTTTTGACGACGGGGTGGATGAGGAAAGCAGGTTTTTGATTAATGTGGTTTCCTTTGGCTTTAAATATGGCATTTTGGAGGACGCCGACATGGTGTTTGACGCAAGATTTGCCCCGAACCCCTATTATGTGGAGGAGCTAAAGGCGGCTTGCGGGCTTGATGAAAAAGTGCGGGATTATGTGTTTAAATTTGATGAAACAAGAGAGTTTTTAGATAAAATAACTGAGCTTATAACATTTTTATTGCCATACTTTGAAAAGGAGGGCAAAACCCAGCTGGTGGTGGGAGTGGGCTGCTCCGGAGGAAGACACCGTTCCGTGGCCATTGCAGAGCAATTAACAAAAAATTTGCTGGGAAAAACCAAATGCATTGTGCTTTGCGAGCACAGAGATATTCAAAAGGATAACAAGCAGTGATGGAAGCTTTAAGAAACAGAAAAATTGTGCTTATTGGAGGCGGCACGGGAAACGCTGTGCTGATAAGAAGCCTTAAGAAATATACACAGAACATCACGGTGATTGTGAGCGTGGGGGACGACGGAGGCTCCTCCGGAATTTTAAGGCGCGAGATGGGAATTATTCCCCCGGGGGACATTCGCTCCTGCCTGGTGGCGATGGCGGATGAGGAAAGCACCATGGCCATGGTGATGAACAAGCGCTTTAACCAGGGCTTTATGAATAAGCAAAGCCTGGGAAACATTATTTTGGCTGCCCTTTACGACATGACAGGGAGCTTTCCTAAGGCAATAAGCTTAATAAGCGATGTGCTGGCAATTAAGGGGAAGGTTTACCCTGTGAGCCTTGAGGATGTTACCTTAATGGCGGAGTTTGAAAACGGCAAAACTGCAAAGGGGGAGTCGCGCCTGGCAAATTATGCCATAAGGCACAAAACGAAAATTAAAAGGATTTTTTTATCTCCCCAGAGGGTGGAGCTTTATGAACCCTGCAAGAAGGCAATTGAGGAGGCGGAAATTATTATATACAGCCCAGGAAGCCTTTATACGTCGCTTATTCCAAACCTTTTGGTGGAGGGGATGACTGAGGCTTTGGCAAAGAGCGGGGCAAGAAAAATTTATTTGCCCAACATTATGACGGAGCACGGGGAAACCGACGGCTTTAGCATATCGGACTTAATTGAAATGCTGGAGAGCCACACCGAAGGCAAAAGGATTATTGACGAGGTGGTTTATTCCACAACTGAAATTCCCGAGGGGGTTAATCGCGCCTACAAAAAAGAAAAGGCAGAGAAAATAAGAACGGAAATAAGCGAAAAGCACATGGGGGCTTATAAATTTATTTGCGGAGATATTGCCGAAATTGACAAAGACGGAGCAGTGAGGCAC
>CAVEWD010000059.1:0-5839 GCA_963619195.1 bacterium
ATTTAACCTGTTGTCCACCCTGATAATCTTCCTTATATGCCTTCTCCCACTTATTTACTATGTCGTTCCACAGTAGGTTCTGGTTCTTTTCTCTGCTTATCTTGTTGGCGGCGGAGGTAAGCAGGTTTCTTATGGCGGTGAAATGAGTTTTACGGCAATTATTATAATTTTGTTTAATTTAATGAGAATACAAGGATAAGATCGAATGTGTGATGTTTATAGCAAAATTATTTTAAAATTTAGGCAAATAAAGTATTAAAGTACCTTAAATTTGACAATGTGATAAAAAAACTGCTTGTTTAAGGCATAATGAGATGTATAATGAACAAATACACACTCAAGGAGGCATTTGATAAAAATGGATAAAAAGAACGTCAAAAAAGTAGTGCTCGCGTATTCTGGCGGTCTTGATACGTCCGTTATCATCCCCTGGTTAAAAGAGAATTACAATGACCCAGAAATTATTGCTGTGGCAGGCAATGTTGGACAAGCTGATGAGCTTGAGGGGCTTGAGGAGAAGGCTCTGAAAACAGGTGCAAGTAAGCTGATTGTGGCAGATCTTGTCGATGAGATGGTAGATGACGTTATCATTCCGGCCATGAAAATGGATGCAAAATATGAAACATATCTATTAGGCACTGCATTCGCAAGACCTGTTATAGGAAAAAAACTGGCAGAAATTGCGCTAAGTGAGGGGGCAGATGCTATAGCCCATGGTGCAACGGGAAAAGGAAACGATCAGGTCAGATTTGAGCTTGCAATAAAGCGTTTTGCTCCTGATATGAAGATTATAGCACCGTGGCGTGAGTGGAATATAAAATCCAGAGATGAGGAAATTGATTATGCCGAGGCTCACAATGTGCCTTTAAAAATAAGCAGAGAAACCAATTATTCAAAGGATAAAAATATTTGGCATTTAAGTCATGAAGGGTTAGACCTGGAAGATCCTGCCAACGAGCCTAATTATGAAAAACCCGGATTTTTGGAGATGGGTGTTTCACCGATGCAGGCTCCTGACAAACCAACCTACATTACCATTGATTTTGAAGCAGGCGCACCTGTGGCCATTGACGGCGAGAAAATGAAGGCCAGCAAAATCATAGAAAAGTTAAATGCTGTTGGCGGAGCTAATGGCATTGGCATAATTGACATAGTTGAAAATCGTCTTGTGGGCATGAAGGACAGAGGCGTTTATGAAACACCGGGCGGATCAATTCTCTATTTTGCCCACGAACAGCTGGAAATGCTCACCATCGATAAAGACACGCTTCATGAAAAGGCAAAGCTTGCAATTGTTATGGCTGAGCAAATCTACAATGGCAAGTGGTATTCTCCTCTCACAAATGCTCTTATTGCCTTTGCAAATGAGTCGAATAAATATGTTACAGGCACAGTGAGACTTAAGCTATATAAAGGGAATATAATTCCTGCTGGCACAACCAGCCCGTATTCATTATATAGCGAAAATCTCGTTACCTTTGGAGAAAGTGACTACAACCAATCTCAAGCAGAGGGCTTTATAAATCTTTGGGGTCTTCCAACAAAGGTTGAAGCCTTAAGAGAGCGGGGAAAGCTCTAATGTATAGAATATTAACAATTTAATTGATTTTAATATAAGTGTAATTGGAAAGGAGTTTCCATGGCAAAAATGTGGGCCGGCCGAACGGAGGGAAATACTGATAAAATAGCGGATGATTTTAATTCATCCATCAGCTTTGATTCAAGAATGTATCGAGAAGATATAAACGGCAGCATGGCTCACGCGGCAATGTTAGGCGCAACAGGCATCATTTCAAAGCAGGATGCAGACTTACTGATTGATGGACTTGAGAAAATTCTGGGCGATCTCAATTCCGGGAAATTGGTATTTGATGCATCGTGTGAGGATATCCATATGTTTGTGGAGCAGGTTTTAACCGAACGACTTGGAGATGTGGGGAAACGGCTTCATACTGCAAGAAGCAGAAATGATCAGGTGGCGCTTGACTTGAGGATGTATCTTCGAGGGCAGTGTGAAGATATTTGTGCTTATATAAGAGAGCTTATAGGGGTTTTGAGCGAACAGGCTGAAAAATATAAGGATGCTATCATGCCTGGTTACACTCACTTGCAAAGAGCTCAGCCTGTTACCTTCGGGCATCATCTGATGGCATATGCTATGATGCTGCTAAGAGATATTGACAGGCTTTGTGATTGTAGGAGGCGAATGAATCAAAGCCCAATAGGCTGCTGTGCTCTTGCCGGAACTACCTACCAAATTGACAGAAGAATGGAAGCTGAGGCTTTAGGATTTGACGGAATATGTTTGAATTCCCTTGATGGAGTTTCTGATAGAGATTTCTGTGTTGAATTCCTAAGCGCAATTTCAGTTCTTATGATGCATTTGTCGCGTCTTTCTGAAGAAATCCTCCTTTGGACCAGCTGGGAGTTTGGTTTTGTGGAGCTCTCTGATGCATACACCACAGGCTCTTCTATTATGCCTCAAAAAAAGAATTCAGATATGGCTGAGCTGATTCGAGGCAAAACAGGCCGGGTTTATGGCGATCTTATGGGAATGCTCACGGTGCTTAAAGGGCTTCCAATGGCATATAATAAGGATATGCAGGAAGATAAAGAAGGTGTCTTTGATGCCTGCGACACTGCGTTAATGTGTCTTAATGTTATGACGGGAATGATAAAAACCATGAAGGCTAAACCGGATGCAATGAAAAAAGCGGCACAGCGCGGCTTTATAAATGCAACGGATCTTGCTGATTATTTGGTAAAAAAGGGCCTGCCTTTTAGAAGCGCATATAAAATATCTGGCAGCATAGTCGGGGATTGCGTGAAATCGGGTAAAGTTCTTGAGGATGTTCCCATTGAAGAATATAAAAAATATAGCGATTTGTTTGATGACGATGTATATGTGGCTATTGACCTATCTGAGTGTATAAAAAAACGCACCAGTGAAGGTGGACCGGCAAGAGTCAGTGAACAGATTGAATATGTGAATAATTGTTTAAAAAGGATGAATGATAAAATATGAAAAAAATAATTGCGATTGCTCTTACAGCTATGATGGCTTTAACATTTTTTACAGGCTGTGGAGAGACTACAGTGGAACCAACAACATTACAAAGTATTAAGAATGCGGGCAAGCTTTCAATAGCAACCAGCCCTGATTTCCCGCCCTTTGAGTATCTTGACGATAATGGGAACGTTGTGGGTATTGAGATCGATATTCTTAATTTGATTTGTGAAGAGCTGGGTGTAGAGTTGGAAATTAACCAGATTGACTTCGAAAATGTTTTACCTGGGCTTCAGACCGGCAAATTTGATGTTGGTGTTTCCGGCATCACCATTACTGAAAAACGTCAGAAGAATGCGCTTTTCACTGCACCTTACTGCTTGGCTGCTCAAGCTATAGTTGTGGTGGAAGGAAGCGAAATTACCACTAAAGCAGATTTGGAGGGTAAGAAGGTTTCAGTGCAAACTGGGACAACAGCTGAGAGCTTTTGCATGGAAAATAGTTATGAGGTAAGCTCTTTTTCAGCAAACAGTGATGCGCAGACAGCGCTTACCACAGGAAAGGTTGATGCTTGGGTAATAGATGATTTAACTGCGGCAGATATGGTTAAGGTTTACAATGAAGATAATGATGTTAAGCTTGTAATTTTAGATGAAGCTATGACCACAGAACCCTATGCTTTTGCCTTCCGTTTGGGTAGCGATGAGCTGGTGGATGAAATTAACACAATTTTAAACGGACTTATAGCTGACGGCACAATTCAAGCTATATTTGATAAGTATGAGGCGCCATACACCTCGCCGGAAAATAATTAAAATTTAAGCGTAATATTTAGCGAAAGCAAATACAGGGTCAGGAGATTTTCTTCTGGCCCTATAATAAAAGGAGGCGTTTTGAATAATGTGGTTCAACTCGTGGATTGAAAAACTGTACGAAACGTTTATTGAAACCCAATACTGGAAATTGATGGTGGAAGGGTTTGAAAACACAATAATCATCACATTGGGTGCTTTAGTAATTGGAATTGTTATAGGCACGGTTATTTCTGTTGTGAGATACTGTGCAGAAGATATTAAACCACTAAAGCCGCTGGTGTGGCTATGTGATCTTTATGTCACGGTCATACGAGGAGTGCCGGTGGTGGTGCTTCTTCTGATTTTTTATTTTATTGTGTTAAAAAGTGCCGAAGGAATTTCTGTTGGCATTTTAACCTTTGGTATTAACTCTGGGGCCTATATGGCGGAGCTTATGCGAAGCGGAATAAATGCTGTTGACCCGGGGCAAATGGAGGCAGGACGCAGTCTTGGAATGTCGCGGCTTCAGGCAATGCGTAAAATTGTGTTCCCTCAGGCGGTTCGATATATCCTTCCTGCAATTGGCAACGAGCTTATAGCTCTTCTTAAGGAAACAGCTGTAGCGGGCTATGTTGCGGTGGTGGATTTAACCAGGGCAGGAAACCTTGTGAGAAACAACACCTATGATTCTGTTAACCCGCTTCTTATTGTTGCTGCGGTATATTTAATATTGGTGGTAGGGCTCTCAAAGCTTTTGGGTGTGCTTGAAAGGAGGTTGGCTAGCCGTGATAACCATAACTGACTTAAGAAAAGACTTTGGAAATCTTGAGGTTTTAAAGGGGATTAACCTAACAATTGATACTGGTGATGTTATTTGTGTAATAGGTCCATCTGGCAGCGGAAAGTCAACTTTTCTTCGCTGCTTAAACCTTTTGGAAACACCAAGCTCTGGAAGCATCGTTTTTGAGGGAGATGAGTTGACTGATAAAAAGATTGACTTAAATAAACACCGCCAAAAGATGGGAATGGTGTTTCAGCAGTTTAACCTATTTCCTCATATGCGCGTTATAGATAATTTAACCTGTGCCCCTATAATGCTAAAAAAAATTTCAAAGGAAGAGGCTGAGCGAAAAGCCATGGAGCTTTTGGAAAGGGTAGGTCTTAATGAGCGTGCCAATGCTTGGCCCAACCAGCTTTCTGGCGGGCAAAAGCAAAGGGTAGCCATTATGCGCGCACTCTGCATGGAACCGGATGTTATGCTTTTCGATGAGCCGACTTCGGCCTTGGACCCTGAGATGGTGGGAGAAGTGTTGGATGTTATGAAGGAATTGGCACAAAGCGGAATGACAATGGTGGTGGTTACCCACGAAATGGGCTTCGCCAGAGAAGTTTCAAACAGAGTCATTTTCCTCGATGACGGTATAATTGCAGAAGAGGGGAGCCCTGATGAAATCTTTGGCGCTCCGAAGTGCGAGCGTTTGCAATCATTTTTAGCGAAGGTGTTGTAGAGGGAGAATGTATGGATTCATTTTATAAAAGAAGTTTTTTAAAGCTTTTAGATTACACTCCACAGGAGATACTCTACCTTTTGGATTTGGCTGCAAAATTAAAGGCAGAAAAGAAAGCAGGCATATCTCATAGGTTGCATGAGGGGAAGAATATAGCTCTAATTTTTGAAAAAACTTCTACCCGCACTCGATGCGCCTTTGAAGTAGCTGCTTCAGATTTAGGAATGCACCCGGTTTATCTCGATCCTAAGTCCTCCCAGATTGGAAAAAAAGAAAGCATTGCAGACACTGCACGCGTGCTGGGAAGAATGTTTGACGGAATTGAATATAGAGGCTATGAACAGGCCAGGGTAGAAATGTTGGCGAAATTTTCAGGTGTGCCGGTGTGGAATGGGCTAACCAATGAATTCCACCCAACGCAGATTCTTGCGGATTTTTTAACCATACAGGAACATTTTGGAAGGCTTGACGGCATTAAGCTTGTGTATATGGGGGATGCACGCTATAACATGGGTAATTCACTCATGGTT
>CAVEWD010000060.1:0-5824 GCA_963619195.1 bacterium
GTTTCCCATCTTGTTCACAATCGATGATATGCCAATTATATTTTTTTGCAATCTTGAGTGCATTTATATATGAATTTTCTAAATAATCAGTATCTCTTTCATGTATATCTTTTTCTTTGTTGTGAGTAAATTTATTATTTCTGTTTGCTATAAGTCTTTGAGATACTTTGGGATCAATATCGAGAAAAAAAACTTGAGATGGAATCGGAATTTTATAGATATTAAACTCTAATCCCCAAAGCCAATCTAAAAATTTAGTCCATTCAGCTTCATTATGTATTTTAGATGCTTGGTGAACCATGTTTGATGTGGTGTACCTGTCGGCTATAACAATTCCTCCTTCTTTATAGAAAGATTCATATTCAGTTTTGTAAGATGCATATCTATCTGCAGCAAAAAATGTTGATGAGACATACGCATCTACATCTTCTGCTTTTGGGCCAAAATCGCCTCTCAAATACATTTTCACTAATGCGCTCGATTCGGATTTATAGTTTGGATATTCAACTTTTTTTACATTATATCCCTGCTCAAGAAGCTTTTCATATAATAGTTGGGACTGAGTTTGTTTACCGCTACCATCTACTCCTTCAACAACAAACAATTTACCCTTCATCAGTTAAAACTCTAACCTTTCCGTTTTTTATGCCGTGAACTTCTGAGGCACTTAAAATGTAGTTTATAGCCTCATCTGTAAGTATGTCTCCAGGGATAGCGCAAGATGCTCCTGGTGGATACACATTAATAAAATCAGCACTGATTCTACCTGCAGAATCCTTTATATTTATCCATTCTTTTGCGAATGATTGGGATTGTCGTATGCTCATAGCTTGTTCTAAGGCTGGAACTACATACGGCCTTGAAGTTGAAGTGTAATTTGGATTAAGTAGACATTCTGCACTTTCAATTGTATTAAGCAAAACTTCACAATCTTTCCAAACAGTGCCAAAGCCCAATGCAAACACTACTATGTCACCACAAATCATTTCAGGAACAATACCTGCATTGTTAAGGCATTTTGAAAACTCTTTCATCGAAACTTTACACCTTATGGATATCTTAGAAGGATCGGTTCTATCGCCAAAACCTAGTAGCTCAAATTTTTTAAAATCTGCCAACCTACTTGACACTTTATTATACCACAATTTCAAATTTTCCAAGTAACCTTCGGAATTTTCAAGCTTCGGAATAATATCTAGAATTGAGTTTATGAGAATATATGAAGGTGATGTGCTTTGAACGCTACGTAGATAAAATCGTAAATCTTCCTGCAGAATATCTTTGCAATTTACATGAATCATTGCTGTTTGTGTGAGTGCACCTATCGTTTTGTGTGTACTGTGAACTACAATATCTGCACCTGCATTAAGTCCGTTTTCCGGAAGTCCATTTCCTAATGGCAAGTGCGCACCATGAGATTCATCAACGATTAACCGTATATTTTTTTCTTTTAGTATTTTGCATATTTGTTTTAATTCTGTGCCGCAGCCGAAATATGTTGGGCTGGTTATCACGCAAGCTCGTATATCAGGGATATTATCAACAGCATATTCAAGTTCTTCTGAGGAGATTCCTAATATATGGTCTTTTAGAGGAAGTTTTACAATAGTTGCTCCTGCGTGCATTGCTCCATAATAGCAACTCAAATGGCTGTCTGATGGCAAAAGTAGTTTTTCATTTTCCTTTACACAACACATTATTGCAGCCATAATCGCTGCACTGGAACCGTTTACTGTAAAAATAGTGTAATAGCTGTTATATATTTTAGACATTTTTTCTTCAGCATCTCGAAGTAATCCCATTGGGGCATTTAAATCATCAGAAAATGGAAGCTCGGTAATATCATATTTATATATAGGATTATCGTTTCTACCCTTATGTCCAGGCACATGAAATCGTATGCAGTCACCTTTTGCATACTCATCTAATATATTAAATAATTGATTTTTCATAAATAAAATTATAACACTGCTTTATTTTGTTTCAATAAATTATAATTTTTATGAAAAGAAGGGTATATTCTCATTGATAACAAGCATTATGCCACTTATTATGCCTATTAAGGATTTACGCAATACAAATGAGATTTCCAATATCGCACACAAGGAACAGGAGCCTATTTTTATTACCAAAAACGGATATAGCGACTTGGTCGTAATGAGCAGTGAACTATATGATAAATTCGCAAGAATGAATCGCATTGACCAAACAATCTTCGAGTCCGAACAGGAAATTACTAACGGAGCAGAAGCCGTTGATGCAGAAATTGTGTTTGCAGAATTGGAGAAAAAACATTTTGGATAAATATAAGGTAAAGGTCAACCCCAGAGTAATCCGTGAATTAGACCACATTTACGAATATATCGCAAATGAGAAATTGGCTCCTGAAAACGTCAAAGGACAAGTTGACCGAATTAAGAAAGCTGTTTTAAGCCTAGATTCCTTTCCGCAGTCCCATCAAGAACGAAACGAAGGCTGATATGCCGGAAAAGGTTACAGACAGTTACTGATTGATAACTACATCGCTATTTTTCGCATTGATGAGCCACATAAAACCGTTTATGTGGTAACTATACAGTATCAGGGACGGAATCTGTAAAACAAGCACCAAATGACGTCACAATCATTTGGTGCTTTCTTTGTGTCAAAAACTACTTACCATAATTCCAACGAATCTTCTGCATCAGTCCACATCTGCATAGTCCCATCTAAGTAAAGTCGTGCATACTCCACAGGGTTGTCTATGGCAAGAGCATTCAAAGCACATTCAGAACCGGGAGTTGTTATTAAATTTTTTTCTGCCTCCCAGCAATCAATCCTCTTTTCTATAAAATAAAAAGCATTTCAATCAGTTCACACAGTCCATTCATATTGTGTTATAATGTGGTATGTGATTTTGCTTCCCTTGTTTTTGCCCTTATGAGAATTCGTAAATCCTTGTGAGACGATATAACACAAGGGAAAACATAAAGGAAAGCACACATACAGAAAAGTTAGTATTTATAAGGGTTTGACACGAATTTAATAATAAATTATAACAGGTAATGTAACCCTTAAATTATGTGTTTGCACAATTTCATTAGGTATAAACAGCATTAAAAGATATATGAATCCTGCATAGGAAAATCCAAAATGAAACATATGTATATCGCTCCTTCTCCACTTAAAAATCTATTAAATTCCCCATTATATCAAATCCCTTTTATTTTGACTATTGAAATTTAGTGCAAATATCTAATGTGATTTAAAGTGTAATAAGTCATTTAATGATGTTATAATAGCCTATGGAGGAAATAGGTATGAATAAATTACTGCTGATTATAGATTTTCAAAATGATTTTGTAGATGGTTCTTTGGGATTTGATGGGGCTGAAAAACTTGATAGTGTAATTGCTGAAAAAATAATGTTTTACAGGGAAAACAACTGGGATGTGGCATTTACTTTTGATACTCACAATGAAGACTATCTATCAACCCTGGAAGGTAAAAATTTGCCAGTGGAACATTGTATAAAGGGAACTTTTGGGCATAACCTTTATGGTAAATGCGCAACATTAATTCAACCAAATGATAAGCTTTTTTTCAAGCCGACATTTGGTAGCGGGGAACTTTATGAATATTTAAAGGATAAAGATTATGAGGAGATTGAGATAGTTGGGCTTGTTTCTAATATATGCGTGATATCAAATGCGATTATATCTAAAACTGCGCTTCCTGAGGCTTCGATAATTGTGGATGCAGCCTGTACCGACAGTTTTGATAAGATTTTAAATGAAAAGGCGCTTGATGTTATGGAAGGGCTGCAAATTAAAGTTTTAAACCGCAAATAGCGTATTAGTTAAGCAACTTAAAAATAGTTTTCTTGCAAGATGTTATGAATTTGACATTGGAGGATGTAGTGAATATCACAGTATACCTTGGTGCGAATGCGGGAAATGATCCTGCCTTTTGCAGTGCGGCTAGAAAGTTAGGCTGTTGGATTGCTCAAAGTGGAAATTCTTTGATATATGGTGGCTCAAAGAGTGGATTGATGGGAGTATTGGCAGAGAGTGTTTTGGAGAACGGAGGAAAAGTTATTGGCATAGAACCTGTTTTTTTTATAGATAAAGCGCTTCAATGCGATGGATTAACTGAGCTTATTGTTACAAAGGATTTTTCAGAACGTAAAAGAAAAATGATCGAGTTTGGGGATGCATTTATTGCATTTCCCGGCGGAACAGGAACTCTGGAGGAGATAGCAGAAGTTATGTCGAAAATATCTCTTGGGTTATTGAATGCTCCTTGTATCTTATATAACTTAAATGGTTACTACAAAAGCCTTAAGAATTTGCTTGATCATATGATTTCAATGGGTTTTTCATCTTCAGAACGTCAACATGGAATATATTTTGCGGACAATCTATCACAAATTGATAACATATTGAAAACGATAGTTAAGTAGTTTTATTGAGTTTACATATGTAGAGGTAATGTTTTATTTTGTAATGTATCATTCTAAATTTAACAGGTGCAAACTAATTGGAACATATAAGCCTATTGATATATGCTAATTTTAAGCAAATTATTTATGGTTGTACTATGAAAAATAAATTTTTTGGATATAATAAAAGTGAAGTATGAAATATTAAGGTGGTAGTGAAGATGCTTACAAAAGATATGACTATTAGAGAAGTTGTTGAAAAGTACCCTCAAACTGTCCCTGTTTTTCAGGCATATGGGATGGGATGCATAGGATGTGCTGCAGCACATTTTGAGAACATTCAGGCTGGCGCTGAGGCTCATGGTATTGATGTCGAAAGACTTATGCAGGCTTTGAATGATTGTGTTGCATAACAATCAGTTTCTTGAAAAACCTAATTGGTCGGCCTAATAGTTAGGTCGACTAATTTTTTTAAAGGATATATTAGTGCTTTTATGAATAAGAAAATTATTTTAAATTTATTAAAAACAGTTAGTGAATATATTATGGTAGGGGCAGGTTGCTTTATTATGGCTTTGGGATTTAACGTGTTTTGTAAGCCAAATTATATTGCACCAGGAGGCTTTTCCGGGTTGGCTGCTGTTATATACTACCGTTTTAACTTTCCTGTGGGAATATGCATATTTCTTTTAAGCTTGCCATGGTTTTTTGTTCTTGTAAAAACGGAAGGTGTTAAACCTTTTTTAAAAACCCTTTATGGAACATTGATGTTTTCTCTTTTTGCCGATTTGACTGCAAATGTTGCTCCATTGGTGAATGATATCTTTCTTGCCTCGATATTTGGAGGACTTACAATGGGGGTAGGGGTTGGTATAGTGTTTATGTTTAAGGGTACAACTGGCGGTACAGATCTTATTGCTAGCGTGTTCCACAGAAAATTTCCATCAATCTCATCAGGAATGTGGCTTTTAATAATAGATTGTGCTGTGGTTGTAATTGCTGGAATTTCCTTGGGTAATATTGAAACATCACTCTATTCTGCTATAACGGTGTATATTGCAATGAAAGCAATAGAACTCTTAGAAGGTGGGTTTAACAATACTAAGGCTTTTTATATTATAAGTGATAAGAGGGATGAGATAAAAGATGAGATATTTCAAAAGCTTGATAGAGGAGTCACATTTCTTAATGCTAAGGGAGGATATTCCTCTGAAGATAGAGAGATACTGCTTTGTATTGTAAATAGATTCCAAATAGGTGAAATTCGTTCTATCGTAAAAAATATAGATCGAGATGCATTTGTTTTTTCTGTAGATGTAAATGAAGTATTTGGAGAAGGATTTGAAAAAAATAAGTAAATATGATAAAATAAATCATTTAAAAGGGGGATTGTCAATATGAAGG
>CAVEWD010000061.1:0-2578 GCA_963619195.1 bacterium
TTTGTAGAATTAATAACATTATCTATAACAGCATTTGGTATATCGAGTAGAGTTGTGATAAAATCATTTTGAAGCATATATGTTCTCCTTATTTTGATTTCGTAACTCTATTTTAAGGCAGATAAGCGTATATGCTTCCTTTTTTTGTTATCTTTTTTTATTTACCCCAATGTTTAGTGTAGAACCATTTTTCTAGCATGTAAGCCAACTTTTAATAATTTTTGCTTTCATTTGGTAAATGCTTTAGAATATGATAATCTACCCTATGGGCGTAAGATGCCCTTTATAAAACTTCATATTTTACAGATGTTTCGTGTTTTCTCGTTTTCCAGGCAAGCTGCCAAGAGTTCTGGTAAACGAAGAACCAAGATGGAAACAGGTGAAAATCCTGTGCGGTCCCGCCACTGTAAGTGATGAGATTCCGCCCTTTAGTCCACTGGCGCAAGCTGGGAAGGTGGGTGGAGTTGATGATCCACAAGCCAGGAAACATGCGCGAAATTTAAAAAGCGGACGACTTTAATGGGTAAAACACACTATGCATTTATGCGGGTTGTGAATACTTTGCTTTCTCTCAGTTTTTCTGGGGAGGAGTGGGGTTCGCGGCCCGTTTTTTATATTTCAAAACCTTCCAATAGCTCAATGTTTTGAAATTTGAACCCTTAAATTAGTCGCGAAGCTAAGAAAGGAGAAAAATGAAACAACAAAAGAAGCAATTCCTTAAAAAAAACATGGGAGCGCTCCTATGTGTGGTCATGTTGTTTGCTATAGCCGTGCCATCTTTAGCATTTGCAGACACTGCCTCTGATGCGGCGGCATATTTAGATGCAAACTACACAAACCGTTCGGACGGTGGAAAAATTATAACAACCGGAGGAACCGGAGTTACCCAAAGCGGAACCACCTGCACTATTGGGTTGCAAACATCTTCAGGAGGAAGCATTACCTCATTTCGCCTCCGCACCGAAGGCAGCTCCTCTATCTATAAATCCGGTTGGTATGTGGAGGATCAATCCCTGTTAAGCCTTGGTTCTAAAACTTGGAATCCGGCTAATCCGAAAAGCACTTCGTTTAATCGCCCGACTGCAGCAGAGGGCGCAAAGTCATTCATTGCAACGTTGATGCTTTTTGATAGAGATACCACAACAGATGATGCTATTAATGATGGCACTGCAAAATCAACGGCATTGGCCTCCAAGGACTTTACCATCACAATTTTGCCAGAAGCGGCGAAATATAATGTGACCTTTAAGGCGGTGGATAGCAATACAAAGGCGGAAATTTCAGCTGCAACGGTAAGCTTGCAATACAACTGGAGCAATGTTCCGTCAACGGATGGGGTTTACAAAGATCTGGAATCCGACAAAACCTATTCTCTGACAATAAGTGCAGATGGCTATAAAAATTATACCAACTATTCCTGGGCCCCAACGGCATCAGGCGAGGTGGAAATTCCATTGGAGGCAATTGTTTACAGCAAGATAACCTTTAATGTGATAAATTCCGCAGGGGAGATCATTACCAACCCCACAGTTTCAGTAAGAAAAAGCTATTCATCTGTAGCAGCAGAATCAGATGGCAGCTATAAGCTTCAAAACGGTGAGAGCTACACCTATATTATTAATGCAAGTGGCTATGGAGAGGAAATAGGCAGCATTACCCCCACAGCAGATCAAAATATTGAAGTAACCCTTAAAAAAGTCTTTTCTGTTTATAAAGTAACCTTTAAAGCAGTGTGCGATTCTGATGCTGTAAGCGATGCTACAGTGAAGGTTACCTATGAGGATGATGATGTGGATTGGGGAGAGGACCCTGAAATTGTAACAGTAACTCCCAATACCGATGGAAGCTATTCCTTAAAGAAAGGCACAACCTATACCTATTCGATTACAGCTGAACATTACGAAACAGCGACAGGAACCTACAGTCCTGAAGGGGAAAGCGAAACTATCACCAAAACTGTGGAAATGACAGCTAAAGAAGCAGACCAAAGCGCAAAGGACAATGTGGCAGCCATAAAGAAGTTGTTTGATGCCGAGCTTGGTTCTCTACGTCCTTCATACTTAACATATAAAAATATTAACGATCTGGTTCTTAAAAAGATCCAGGGTTATGAAGGCATCACCTCTGAAGGGGTGAGCGTTTCTGTTAAAACAACAGAGGACACCACATATATTGCTCAAGATGGCACCATTAATTATAACAAGAGTGCCCTTAACGAGTGGGGCAACAACAGCAAAAACATTAGCTGTACTTTTGTGATTAAATATCAAGGCGCTCAGGCTGTGACAGACTCTAGGGTTGTAACAGTGGGTTGGAACCAAGAAGTCTTTAAGGAAAACATGAGAACAGAGGCAAATACTCTTAGCTGGGATTCCATTAAAGGCACTAACACAGCGCAGGATAATGTTACATCTGACTTGACGCTGCCTCGCATAATGGGCACGAGTGCAAGAAAAGTTTGGTCTGAAATTACATGGGAATCTTCCAACACAGATGTTATTTCCATTGAAAACACAGGCTATGGCTCATTAATTGACCCTCAGAAGGGCAAAATTACATCTCCTGTGGAGGACACAGA
>CAVEWD010000061.1:2588-5809 GCA_963619195.1 bacterium
CCTTGACAGCTACCTTTAAAGCAAACGACGCTGTGCTCAATACAAACGTTGAAAATGTAGCTGATTTTGGCACCATCACAAAAACCTTCAAAGTAGTAGTGAAGGGCACAGGAGAGGCTAAGCCCTCTGAGGAGGATTTGCTTGCAATACTTAATAAGTATTACACCGCTGAAAGCCTAACAGATTTTACAACAAAAGAGGTTATTGATTCCTCAAATGTAACCGGCGACATTCAGCTTTTGCGTTACACGAGAGTTAAGGATGAAAATAACAACACTGTGTTTAACAACAAGGAAATTACAGTAACTAGCGACAACGAAAACATTATTAAAATCAACGGCTATCGAGCCTCTGTTGATATATTCGCCAGCCAAAATAAAACAGAAAAGGTGAATTTAGTCATAACATTCACCCGCGATGGTGTTACAGTTTCAAAGAAAATTCCCCTTACTGTTAACATGATCACCGATGAAGAGTTAGACACCGAAATTACTCTTATGGAGAATGTAAAAAAACATTATTTCGACGGTATTAATGACGGCAGATACACCGATAAGGATTCCATCACAGGAAACCTGCATGCCTTCTGTGAAGCTGTGCTTGATGAAAAAGGAAATGTGATATGGATTTATGATGCCGCACTTCAAAAGGGCACAGGCATTATCCCTGATGACCAGTTTACCGACACTTGGGAGATGGAAGCAGCTGGTTATAACAAATTTAAGTCCTCAAATAACGCTGTTGTTCAGCATGAAAATCTGGTGGTTGTGCAGCCTGAGAATTCAACTCAGATTACAATTTCCTCAGTTTTGAGCAGCGAAAAATATGGGCAGTTCGCACAAAGCCACCCGGATAATGAGAAGCTGCAAAAGCTTTATAAACAGCCTGTTTCTGTAACAGTTACTGTTGAAGGCACAAAGGACACAGAGGTGGAGCCAGAAGATCCTACAGATAAAGCAGAGGCTACGCTGAAGGTTATTGTTAACACAGAATCTGGTTCTCCTGCAGAGGCTTTCACAGTTAAGGCTGCATCAGACACTGCGAAAAGCTTTGGTTTTGAAAAGCCATCGGAATTTGCCAACAAGGTTACAATTTTAGATATTGTTGTGGCCCTTCATTGCGATGTTTATGGAGATGATTTTAAAAACGCACCATCAGACTATTTGCAGATTGGCAAGAGCAATGATCAGATTTTCAAAATATTCGGAGAAGAAAACAGCAATCTAAGCTATCTGCTTAATAATGAATATCCTGCAGATGCTAGTGGAAACATGACTACATTAAGCAAAACAGCTGTTAGTGATGGCGATGTGCTGAACATTTTCTTCTATGGCGACACCAAATACTATTCAGATGTGTATTTATACTTCACTAAAGCTGATGTGAGTGTTAAGGCTGATGACGAGTTTTCATTGACTCTTATGAAAATGGGCTTTGATATGACCACCTTTGAAAACGTTATAGCCCCTCAGAACGGCTGTAAGGTGTCCCTCACCGACGGTGAAGGCGAGGTGGTGGCAATTGGCACTACAGATGAAAATGGTGTGGTTAAATTTATTGTATCAAAGGCCGGCAGCTATTCAGCTGATGTTATAAAAGCTCCTTATGACTACTTTGTGTCTGCTCACGCAGATGTGAAGGTGGAGGCTGGAATAATTACTCCGGATACAGACAAAGCTCCAAAAACCGGTGATGATGGCAAAATTTTTGCGTGGATTGCTTTAATGATGGTAAGCGGTGGATTTGCACTGGTTATTACAGCTAAAAAGAAAAATTGCATAAAATAGGTAAATCAACAAAACATTTGCGCTTATAAGCGAAGGTGCAAATATGTTAGTAACCGCAAAAGAAGGGGCTAATTATCTTCTTTCGGTTACATGAAAAATTAAGGGCTATTGCTGCGTGTCAGTGTTAGCCCTTTGTTTTTTGCTCAATGTCAATAGTTGGGATAAATCCATAAAATAAAATTTTAATTGTTTAAAACATGTGTGCATCATTAATTGTTATATTTCAAAAAATGTAATTTGGATCAAATTTCAAAAAAAAAAAAATACATTCAAGAATGCTTTAACTATAGGAAATATATTGCTATAATTGCGATACGGGTTAATGTAAAATTAATGAAATAAGGAGAAAATGAAGGTGAAAAGAGGTCTATCTTTATTAACAGCAATGGCGCTTTGTTTAGTGCTTTTGTCAGCGTCATTGATTCCAGTGCAGGCTGTTTCGGCTGTGGAGGTTTCAACAGCTGATGAATTTGCTGCTGTTATTGCTGATTTAAACAACGGAGCTAAGAGTGAAGAAACAATCGTTTTGAAAAACGATTTGGATGCCACATCATTAGATGAGGCTGCCACATTGTTGAAAGCCGGCACCTTAACAATTTACGGCGAGGGCTATAAGCTCACCACTTTTAAATTTGCATTATCAGGAGACGCTGTTTTGTATTTAGGAGGGGAAGACTATACAAAAACCCTCACCATGACAACAGACGACAACTCCAACAGCATCATACATTTAAGCGATGAAGCTAAAGCGTATATGTATAGCAATGTTACTCTTTGTGATTCAAATAGTGGAGGTCAGGCGGGTGGAGTTCAGGTTGTTGGTTCTGCTAAATTCTATATGTATGGCGGCGCCATTGAAAACTGCAATAACTGGGCCAGTGTTTCTGGCGGAGTTATGTTGGATGACCAAGCTGAATTTTACATGTACGATGGTGAGGTGAAAAACTGCAGCGGGCTTCAAGGCGGAGGATTTTGTGTGGCAAATAACGCTTCTTTGGTTATGAGCGACGGCATAATTTCTGGCTGCAAAGATAGCTGGTATGGCGGTGGTGCTATAAATCTGCTTGAAAGTGCTTCCTTTACCATGAGCGGTGGCACAATTGAAGAAAATACTGGCGATATCGAAGATGGTTATGGATATGGCGGAGCAATTTTTAGCTATTCTGATGGTAAATTTGAAATAACAGGCGGCATCATAAGAAACAACATTGCAAATTACGGTGGAGGAATCTTTGTTTATTCCGGAAATGTCACAATTGGAGATGGCGTTGCAATTTATAACAACAGTGCTAAGAATGCTGGTGATGACATCTATTTTCAAGGTACAAAGCTTAACCTAGGCAAACTGCCAAGCGGTCTTGTGTTAGAGCCCTGTTCGGACAAGATAGATGGTTGGTATGATGATAGCGACAGCCGTTGGGATGCTCACAGTGA
>CAVEWD010000062.1:0-5001 GCA_963619195.1 bacterium
CTAATAAACATAATTTTGTTTATGATACTACACAAAAGTGAAATTGTAAATAAATATATAAAAATTTTTATATATACTGAATACATGTATTGCGCATATCGGTCATTACAGAATCGTGTGATGCATAAATATCACAAAGACTCATCATTAGATATTTATTTATTATTTTCTAAACATTTAATTATCAAATCAGAACTTGCACCTTTTTTTCTGAATTCAACCATTATTTTTGCGTATAGTTCCTTCTCTGAAATATTTTTCTTTCTAAGTGCAGCAATTTTTTTATTGATTAATGGTATATAGTAGTCACTGTAATCGCAATCTTCATTGTTAAGAAGATCGCTGATTATATGCATAATCATATTTGAAGAATATCCTTGTTGTACTCCACTGCTATAAAGTTTCTCACGCCTTATTGTAGGTGGATATTTTTTTAATCGCTCATTTTTATTTCTGAGAAATGTCGCAGCGTTTCTTTGCTGATCCTCAACAGAATATGTTTGCAAAACTGCATTGATAGTTTCTTCAGCCACTCCCTTTTCTCTTAGCTTTCTACATATGTATCCACTGCCTTTTGCTGAAGTAATACAATCTTCAGCGAAATATTCCGCCAATAGCTTATCATTAAGGTAATGGTTATCCTTTAGCATTTTTACGGTATCATCGATTGCATTTCTTTGGAAACCTTTACTAAAGAGGTACGATCTTAATTTCTTTTCTGTGCATGGAAATCGCAAGAGATAATTTGTCGCCACGCTACTGCAAAGTTTCTTAGCAAAATTCTCGTTTTTGTTAAGGATCTCATAAAGGTTGAAGGTTTCTCCTGGTGTCAGCGTATTTGCCAGCTCTTTATCCACGAGAAGCTGTTTCTCTCCTTTATAGGAAATAACGGCATAATTTTTTTTGTAGATAATTGAATCTAATATTACATCCAATTTATTTTATTACCCCATATATAAGTCTTTGTTTGAAAACTTTTGTGTTGCTAAAGCTATATGCATTTTGGAGCTTTTGTGCTGCATTTTCAAGCTTTTCTGTTGAAGATGAATAAATTGTAGCAAGAACGCACCCCTTGGTTACGCTATCGCCTACTTTTTTTTCTACGATTATTCCTGCTCCTAAATCTATTTTATCAGTTTTTTTCTCTCGTCCTGCTCCGCTTAACAAAGAAGCCATTCCTATTTCACTGCACTCAATTTTTGCCACATATCCATCGCAAGGCGAAAGCACATTTTGCTTTAGTGGGGCTATAGAAAAAAGATTTTCATCTCCCACAAAGCGTGGATCACCACCTTGTGAAATAATAAGCTGTTTAAATTTCTCTAAAGCCTTATTGGATGACAGAGTATCGTTTAGGATTAGCCTAGCCTCTTCTTCGTTGGAAGAAACTCCAGAATTAATTAAGAGCAGGCTTCCTAATACAAGACAGAGTTCTTTTAAATCTTCAGGGCCATTGCCTTTTAGAACTTGGAGTGCCTCTTTAATTTCAAGTGCATTTCCAACTGCATTTCCCAGAGGCTGATCCATGTCTGAAATTACTGCGCTAACATTTTTTCCAGCTCTTTTCCCTATATCTACCATTTTTTTAGCAAGACATTGAGATTCTTCAACAGTTTTCATGAATGACCCGCTTCCGGTTTTCACATCTAACACAATGGAATCTGCGCCACACGCAAGTTTTTTACTCATTATTGAGCTTGATATCAGTGAAATATTATCAACTGTTGCTGTCACATCTCTTAGTGCATATAGTTTCTTATCAGCTGGGGCTACGTCTGCGGTTTGTGCTGCTATTGCAATTCCAAATTCATTTACATTTTTGGAAAACATTTCTTCGGAAATATCACAGCTGAAGCCTGAAATACTTTCAAGCTTATCTATTGTTCCGCCTGTATGTCCTAAAGCTCTTCCACTCATCTTTGCCACTTTAAGGCCGCAGGCTGCCAGCATTGGTGTTAGAACCAGTGATACCTTATCTCCAACTCCGCCTGTAGAGTGTTTGTCAACTTTCACTCCTGGAATGTTGCTCAAATCCAACACATCCCCGGAGTGCGTCATTGCATCAGTGAGCAGCCAGGTTTCTTCATCATCCATTCCTTTAAGACAAATTGCCATAAGCAAGGCTGAGGTTTGATAATCTGGAATGGAATCGTCTGTAACACCATTAACAAAAAAATCAATTTCCTCTTTGTTCAGCTTTTCGCCATGTTTTTTCTTTGTGATTATTTCATACATATTCATAAGCAAACGCTCCTTTGAAATGATTCTGCCGATTATCGTATAAAAGCTCTTTTATGGCTATAGTATAGCATAAATCTCAGCAAATATGTTATAATAGGCGCTGAATATAAAGTGATGTGATTAATTTTAGAGGTGAAAAAATGATAGGCGTTATTGCATCAATGCAACAGGAATTACAGTTCGTTGATAAATGTGAGTTTGTTGAAAAGGAAGAATGCGGTATTTTTACTTTTAACCGATATAAGTATAAAAATATTGATATTGTAACTGGCATATGCGGCACAGGAAAGGTTAGTGCGGCAACATGTGCTCAAATGATGATTTATAAATATTCTCCTCACGCTGTGATTAGTATGGGCACCAGCGGCAGTTTGAAAGACGGGATGAAGATAAATGATATTGTTATTTCTACTGCTGCAATACAATATGATTTTGACTGTTCTCCATTTGGTTATAGAAAAGGAGAATTGGTGGAACTTAAAGTGGTTGAAATGAAGGCGGATGAGAAGCTCCTTGCTGCAGCAAAAAAAGCGTGTACTGAGAAGAATGTGCATTTTGGAAATGTGCTTTCTGCCGATCGTGTTGTGGTGAATGATTCTGAAAAAAAAATCATTACATCTGAATTCGAAGGCATTTGCTGTGAAATGGAGGCAGGTGCAATAGCGCAAACATGCTTACAAAATAAAGTGGGCTTTATTGCTGTGAAGGGCATAAGTGATGGTGAGGAGGAAGAAGAACAGCGCTTTGATGAATTTAAAACGAATATTCTTTCTTCATCAGTTAGCTGCGGAGATGCTTTCCTTAAGATGCTAGATGGATTGAAAGGTGAGGAAATTTAATGCTGATTCAATGGTATCCAGGTCATATGGCAAAGGCCGAAAGAAAGATAAGAGAAGAAACTGCAAAGGCTGATTTAATAATAGTGATAGGGGATGCTAGAGCTGTTGGGGTTAGTGTGAATTCCGATTTTTACGAAAGTATAAAAGGGAAAAGAAATATTACAATATATAACAAATCTTCCATGGCAGATAAAAGTGTAAATGAGCTTTGGCAAAGTTACTTTAAGAAAAATAATGAGAATGTTTTTTTTACAGACTGTTCTACAAATGAAGGTATTTCTGAGGTTGTGGAATACATTAGAGCTCTTAAGAGTACATTTCGGTTTGAAAGGGAGGTAAGGGCAATTGTTGCTGGAATCCCGAATGTTGGTAAGTCTATGTTTATAAACACTCTTACTCATCGAGGCGGGGCTAAAACGGGAAACATGCCTGGGGTTACACGTGGTACTAATTGGATACATTCGGCAGGAGATTTTTTGCTTTTAGATACTCCTGGTGTTTTGCCTCCTAAGTTTAGAGATCAAAATGATGCTATAATGCTCGCTGCATTGGGATGTGTTAAAGATACTATTTTGGATAAAGAGGAGCTTGCTCTCAAAATAATTGAATTTCTTTTGGAGAATTACCCTAAGGAAATAACAGAGCGCTATAAAATAGAAGTGGTTGATGCTTCACCCTTAGATGCCTATGAGACAATTGCAAAAAAAAGAGGTTTTATTTTAAGGGGAGGCGAGGTGGACTATGCCCGTTGTGCATCCACTGTTATAGATGAATTTAAAAATGGAGTAATTGGCAGGATATCATTCTGTCGCCCTGAGTAGAATGGAAACTTCAGAAAAAACCATAACACAGCTTAAGATAGATGTGGCACGCACACCAATTGAAGAGTATCCTGACCTAATAAAAGTGCTTTATGCTGACAGACGTGATGGTGTAAAGAAAATAGCTTTGAGTCTCAATAAAAAATATGAAAAGTATCAGCTTGAGATAAAAAGAGTTGAGAGGATGCAAGCCATTGAAAAAGAATGCCGTCAAAATGGGTATGAGTTTGTTGCTGGATGTGATGAGGCTGGCAGAGGACCATTGTGTGGGCCAGTTGTCAGTGCGGTTGTTATCCTGCCTAAAGATTTTTGTGCCCCATATATAAATGACTCAAAGCAGCTTTCTGAAAAAAAACGTGAAGAGCTTTATGATGTTATTACTCGAAATGCTATTTGCTGGGAATGTGGCGTGGTTGATTGTGGCATTATAGATGAAATAAATATTCTTAATGCTACGAAGCTTAGCATAAAGCAGGCTTTAGATAAAATGAAAATTAAGCCGGATATACTTCTTCTGGATGCTCTTGAAATAGATTATGATATACCTCAGCATAGCTATATAAAAGGGGATGCTAATGTATACTCTATTGCTGCTGCCAGTATAATTGCAAAGGTGACAAGAGATAGAATGATGTATGAGTATGATAAGTTATATCCAGAATATGGATTTAGCTCTAATAAGGGGTATGGCACAATCGAGCATATTGAGGCTATAAAAAATTATGGAATCACACCAATACATCGCAGGAGTTTTTTAAAAGATATCGAGTCAGTGGTTCCTAATAGGCAAATTGGGAATAAATTTGAGGATAAAGCAGCTGAGTTTCTTATAGAACGTGGATATAAAATTATTGAAAGAAACGTAAGGCGCGGAAGTGGTGAAATTGACATAATAGCCCTTGATAAAGATGAACTTGTTGTGTGTGAGGTTAAATCGCGTAAATATGATTTATACGGCAGTGCATTGGAACAAGTAGATTTAGATAAAATAAAAAGGCTTAAAAAGGCTGCATATATTTATATTTCGGAAAAAAATTTCGGTAATGCCGTTAGGTTTGATATAATTACTTTTGATATGCAGAAAAACCAAAGATATATTT
>CAVEWD010000062.1:5025-5640 GCA_963619195.1 bacterium
AAATTACAGATTTAAGTCTCAGCTTCGGTGCTGAAAATTTATTCAAGGATGGAAATATAAAATTCACTAGTGGCAATTGTTATGGCATTATCGGTGCAAACGGTGCAGGTAAGTCCACTTTGCTGAAAATTCTTTCAGGAGAGCTTGAACCAACCACAGGAACGGTATCTAAAAGTGAAACAGAACGGCTTTCTGTGTTGCGTCAGGATCACTATGCGTTTGATGAGTATACTGTTATAGATACCATAATCATGGGGAACAAGCGTCTTTATGATATCCAAAAGGAAAAAGATGCTCTCTATGCAAAGGAGGATTTTACTGAAGAGGATGGAATTAAGGCATCGGAACTTGAAGCTGAATATGCTGAGCTTAACGGTTGGGATTCTGAGTCCGATGCTTCTAAACTTCTTCAGGGACTTGGATTAAGCGATGACCTTCTCTATGAAAGTATGGCATCTCTTAGTGAAAAGGAAAAGGTTAAAATACTTCTAGCACAAGCACTCTTTGGAAATCCTGATATAATTCTACTGGATGAGCCTACAAACGGTATTGATATATCCTCAGTTCAATGGCTTGAAGATTTCTTGATGGATTTTGCTGGAACTGTTATAGTTG
>CAVEWD010000063.1:0-5596 GCA_963619195.1 bacterium
GAACTAAAGTCTGATGTGAAAAAAAATCCTATGGAAGAGCTTTATAAAGAAGTCAAAAATAGTAAAAAAAATAACAACGGTATGAAAAAATGAAATATAAATATGTTTTCTTTGATTTTGATGGTACGGTCGCGGACACAAAACGTGGGATAATTGATGGTGCTAGCTATGCATTAAGGCAATTTGGAATAGACGCTGATTCTGATACATTATATAAATTCGTCGGGCCAACGCTTTGGCATTCCTTCGAAACACTATTTGGTTTTGATTATGATCAGCAACAAAAGGCGGTGGATATATACCGTGAATACTATTATGAGAAGGGGATGTATGAAGCAGATATATATCCAGGATTAATGGAAATTTTAAAGGAATTAAAGGATTCAGGTTGTATCCTTGGTATAGCAAGTGCCAAAAATGAGAAATGTGTTGTGAAAAGCTGTGAATATTATGGTGTTAATGACCTGTTTGATGCCGTTGTTGGAAGCTTCGAAGATGGAGGCCGTTCTGGAAAATATGAGCTTATAGAAGAGCTTATGAGGCAGCTTTCTGTTGAAGATGTGTCTCAATGCTTATTTATCGGTGACAGTCATACTGATTTTGAAGGAGCTGATTTGATAGGTATGGATTTTGTTGCGGCTCTTTATGATAGGGATGATTCAGAATTTGAAGGTAAAAATTGCACATATTATGCACATTTTGTGGATGATATAAAAAAAATCGTTATGGAGATGTGATTGTTTTGCATTTTTGTTGCAATTTTTATGCATTTGTGTTATTATAACGTAGTTAGCCGGAATGATGGAATTGGCAGACGTGCTGGACTCAAAATCCAGTGGTGGCAACACCGTGCGGGTTCGACCCCCGCTTCCGGCACCATTCTCTTATGGGGGATTAGCTCAGTTGGGAGAGCGTTTGACTGGCAGTCAAGAGGTCAGGGGTTCGAGCCCCCTATTCTCCACCATTTTGGATCTTTAAAGGGTGTTCAGTAGTTGCTTTTAAGAACTGTATGGACGCCTTTTGTTTTTGTCTCATGCCCCCCACTTTTAACAACAAAAAAACTTGATTTATTCAATCAAGTTCTATGCCAACATTAAAAACTAAAAATTTCAACAAATGGTGCGAGAGACGGGAGTTGAACCCGTACGCCTTTCGACACACGCCCCTCAAACGTGCCTGTCTGCCTATTCCAGCACTCTCGCAAATCACTTTATGAAGTATACTACAATAATTTATGAATTGCAATAATTAAGAAGAACTTTTTTATTTTTTATTAATATGCCCTCTTAATAATAGTCTCAACTGATGGTTGATTTATTTTTAATATCTGCGTTGCAAAACAAGAGCCACATGTTTTTATTCTTGCTTGTGTCTCTGTGATACATTATTGATTTTCCGCCGCCTCTGCTACCTTCAACATAATTGCGCATTCTATTCTTTTTTTGAAAAGTTCACAACCATATTCATATATACCATTTATCGATCCGGATGCATGATATGCATTAGCTGCGCACCCTCCAGAACAATAGAATTTTGCCCAACAATCAGAGCATTCTTCTCTTGCATAAACATTGCAGGCTCTAAATTTTTCTCTTACTTCATTATTAGTGATTCCGTCATATATATTGCCTAACAAGAATTTGCTATCACCTACAAACTGATGGCAAGGATAAAGATCTCCCCAAGGAGTTACTGCCATATACTCAGTTCCAGAACCGCAACCGGAAATTCTTTTATATATACAAGGCCCACTCTCGAGGTCAATCATATAATGATAAAATGTAAAAGGATTGCCATTGTGTTTTCTTTCTAACATCATTTCGGCTAAAACTTCATATTGCTTAAGAACAATGTCTTTATCCTCTTGTGTTAATGCGGAAGGATCATCAGGGGAACAAACTACAGGTTCCATACTTAATTCATTGAACCCTAAATCAAGCATTGTTTTTATATCGTTTGTAAAATCTGGGTTAAAATGGGTGAATGTGCCTCGCATATAATAATTTTTCCCGCCCCTTGCTTTGACAAGCTTTTGGAATTTTGGCACAATTTTCTCCCAGCTTCCGTTTCCTGCATAGTCAACTCTGAAACGATCATTTACTTCTTTTCTCCCGTCAAGACTAAGAACAACGTTGGACATTTCTTTATTTGCAAAATCAATAACATCATCATCTATAAGCATTCCATTAGTTGTGAGGGTAAAACGGAAATTTTTACCAGCATTTTTTTCAATGGAACGAGCATATTTAACCAGCTTTTTCACCACATCCCAGTTCATTAAGGGCTCGCCGCCAAAGAAGTCTACTTCGAGATTGTGTCTTTTCCCAGAATTTTCAACTAAGAAATCCAAGGCTCTTTTACCAACTTCATAGCTCATCAGTGCACGCTCTCCGTGGAATTTACCCTGTGAGGCAAAACAATAAGCACAATTCAAATTACAGGTATGGGCTACATGCAGACATAGGGCCTTTATTACATCTCCGCTTTTTTCTTTGAATGATGAAGCAATACTGTTGAAATCATCTTCGGTAAAAAGCTGCTTTTGTTCCTTGAGTGTTTCGATGTCGTCTAAACATTCTCTAATATCGCACTCGGTAACAGTATTACCATATTTTTCGAGGATTTGGCTTATTATCTCATTTTGAGGATATTTAGTGTACATCTGTATTATATCAAAAGCAATATCATTTACTAAGTGAACTGCACCAGATGCAATATCCAAGACTATGTTGTATCCATTCAGTTTATATTGATGAATCATATGATTATCCTTTCTATACACAGAAAAAAAGCCGCTTTGTAGCGGCATCTTTTCTTATTTTTCGCTGTTCTCACACTTTTGATTTGCAATGCCGCAGCTTGTTTTGCAAGCTGACTGACATGAAGTTTGGCATTCACCGCAACCACCATTCTTAGCACTCTCGCAAAGATTGCGTGTACTGAGAGTTTTAATCATTTTCATATAAAACCTCCATGTGTTGACAAATTTTAATTACAATACATTGAATTTTAGCACAAAAAAAAATAATAGTCAATGAATATAGCTTCTAATTTGATGGGACTTCGTCACCAGTTTGTATTTATTTTAACTAAATGCTACTAAATATATTATTATAAATGATAAAATATTAGTAAATATTACATCAAGGAGTTTTGCAGTGAAAGGAATAATACTATCGGCTGGGAAAGGCACAAGGCTTTATCCAATAACAGTGTCAACACCCAAACCTCTTTTACCTATATATGATAAACCAATGCTTTATTATCCATTGGATATACTTTTAAAGGCAGGAATTAGAGATATTCTAATAATAATTCCCCCTGGAGATGAGGATGAATTTAAGTCCTATTTTGGAGACGGTTCTGGACTTGGTATTAAACTAAGCTATAAGGTGCAGGAAGTTGCTAGAGGAATTGCTGATGCATTTATAATTGGTGAAGATTTCATTGGCGATGATGATGTGTGTCTTATTTTAGGTGATAATATTTTTTATGGATATGCTATGGAAAAAGCGCTAAAGAACATTTCGCTCGATAAGAACAGTGCTCTTTGTTTTGGTTTGTATGCTCAGAATCCTCGTCCGTTTGGAGTATTGGAGTTTGATGAAAATGGAGTTGCGGTTGGAATTGAGGAAAAGCCACAAAATCCTAAATCAAATTATATAATTCCGGGTATTTATTTTTATTCATCAAATGTTGTAGATATTGCAAAAGCAATCAAACCTTCCTCACGAGGTGAACTTGAGATTACATCTGTGAATAATGAATATTTGAGAGAAAGAAAACTTAATGTCATAAAATTAGACAGAGATATTTTGTGGTATGATACAGGAACGCCTGAAAATATCATGCTTTGCTCTCAAAGTATAAGTCTCCTTCAACGTTATTCAAATAAATTGATAGGTTGTGTGGAGGAAACCGCATTTAACATGGGGTTTATTTCTAAAAGTGAAATGAAGGCTTTGGGGGAAAAGATATCTCAGAGTGATTATGGAAAATACATTTTGGGTTTATGAAATGAAAAACGCTGATATATACCTTGAAATTTTAAAGAAGGATAGAAGGTATTTACATATGCATCCAGAACTTGGACATTGTGAGTACAACACATCTGAGTATATCAAAAACCGCTTATTAAACTTAGGATATTCCCCCTTTATTCTTTACAATACAGGCGTTGGATGTTTTATTGACATGGGAGCTGCTGAGTCAATTGGACTTCGTGCCGATATAGACGCTCTACCAATATTTGAAAGGAGTGGGGCAAAATATTCATCTTTAAATGATGGTGTGATGCATGCATGTGGACATGATGGTCACACATCGATTCTTTTGGCCTTAGCTGAATATATAAAACGTGAGAATGCATATTTTGCTAAAAATATTTTACTTATATTTCAACCAGCGGAAGAAACTGACGGTGGTGCTGAGAAAATAATTTCTGAAGGTGTACTTGAGAGATTTAATGTCATAAATGTATTTGGTGTGCATGTATCAGCGGATTTTGAAGTGGGGGAGTTTGCTTCTACTGATGGAGAGTTTTTTGCTGGTGGGTGCGAACTTTATTTTGAAGTTGAAGGCATTTCTGCACATGCAGCTAAACCTAATGAAGGCGTAAATTCACTCTATGCGGCATCTTTATTGGTTAACAAAGTTTCTAAAATTGTTTTAGAAAATGAGCAATATTCAAACAATGCTGTTTTATCATTATGCACCATGAATTGTGGAACAAAGTGTAATATCATTCCTAACAGTGCAAAAATTAGCGGGATAATGAGAGCATTCTCTCCTGATGTTTTAGATGCCTTGATTAAAGATATTTCTTTAATATGTGGTGAAATTGAAAATGAAACATCGACAAAGGTGAATTTTAAGCCTGTTAGAACATATATTCCTTTAATTAATGATAAGGGGTTATTTGATTATGTGAACGAAGTTATTCAAAACAACCTTAAACGGGCTAACAGAACATTTTTAACCGATGATTTCGCATTCTTTGCTAAGGCTGTGCCATCTCTTTATATATTCGTGGGTGTTAAAGATGCAGGACACAGTTCTTCGATACATAGCGATGATTTTGATTTTGATGAAAAAGCACTTTTGTGTGCATTGGATTTATACATAAAGATACTGTTCTCTTATAAAAAGACAGTCAATTAGTTTGGGAGAATCTAAATAATCTTAAAAGTATAAAAATTATTTATAAGTGAATTGCAGCCTGTACACATTAAAAATACATTAGTTAGTTGTATCTTTTTCTTCGAGGTGATTCAAAGCATAAGTTATAAGAAAAGATATAGCAATTGATTTAGTTGTGAACCCATTGGCTTCGATATAATCTTCGAGCTTGCGAACCAATTCCTTATTGAGAGTTATTTGAATTAATGAATTTTTTTCTTTATTTATACTCATTGTCGTTCTCCTTGTTTTGTAATTCCTTTAAAGCATATTCGCACAAATATGATATAACTATTGATTTTTTATAAAGGCCAGAAGTTTTCCCGTAATTTTCTAACTTGGAAAGTAATTCTTCTGAAATAGCTATTTTTATTTGTTTCTTTTTCAGCGTAATCATAAATTTTTCTAAATGTATTAT
>CAVEWD010000064.1:0-2064 GCA_963619195.1 bacterium
AGCTCATCCTCAAGGCTTTCCTGGGTTCCAACCTTCGACATATCAACAGATGATCTTTTCTCATGTTTTCTTGCCGTTTCGAGTCTTGTATTGCTGTTTTCTTTCTTTTTAACAGTTTTTTTAGCCTTTTTACTACTCAAATGTGAAATAATGCCTATCATCACAGCAATTATCGACACCACAACACCAATATAGATCTTTATCCTTAAATTCGATGAATCCGTTGTGATTTCATTCGAACTAATAGTATCAGACAACTGAGTCTGTATAGAAATGCCATCTCTGTATTCACCTTCGATGTAAACAGTCACGCGAAAAACATATTCTGAAGTTGATAGTGCAGATTTATCTATAAATTCACATACAGCTGGTTCCACTTCACCAACTTGCTCAAAACGAGAAAGTCTAGGCACATTGCCTTCCATAACAACCTCTGCATCCTTATCCTCCTGTTGTTCTACGCCGCCTTGATCAGACTGAGATTCGCCTTCGATCGTGGGTGACATCTCCATTTCGTCATTGGATGCACTACCATTATCATCTATAACTTGCGTTGTCTGAGTTGCATCAGACTGATCTGAAAGTTCACTAGTATCTCCAGTGACATTTTTATCCTTTCTTTCTATAATAACTGACACAACCTTATAATTGCCATCCTCTGTTATCACATCAGGAATCAAATTCCATTTCAATTTTCCTGCAGGAGCATCTGAATCATAAACTAGTTCAACAGTCAACTCAGGGAACTGCATAGAATAATAAAATTCATCAAAATGAGAAGACAATTTATTCAATATGTCTGAATTTTCCGAAACATTAATCTTATTCATTCCTACATCAAGCATAGTAAATTTCGCATTTAACAAGCTTTCCGGCAACTCTGTTAAATTATTAAAGGAAAGATTAACACTCTCAAGGCTCTCAGACAATGAAAAGGAATCTCCGACAGTTGTTATGCTGTTTCCGCTTAATTGGAGTTCGCTAAGTGCAGGAAGGGTTTCTATTCCGGAGGGTATTGTATGAATCTTATTATTACTTAGATACAAACTTGCAAGCGCAGTTAGACCCGATATATCACCAACATTCTCAAGTTTATTATTATTTAAAGACAAAACTTTTAAATTCGACATAGATCTCAACGCATCAGGAAATAAACTAAAATCATTATCACTCAAGGAAAAAATCTCAAGAGATGTAAGCCCACCCATATTCGGAAGCGCTGATAATTCATTATCCTCTAAATAGAGACTTTTCAAAGCACTTCCTTCTACAGAAAATTCTTCTATTACTGATGAATCATTACCACTTCCGTTAACAGTTTCCAACATTCGTGAAGAGAAAATCCATGAAGGAACCACATTCACACTGTTATTAGCATAGTTTAAAGAAGTTAAATTATAAAGATTTTTAATTGGATCTAAAGACGTTATATTATTACCGCTTATGTCCAATTCAGACACATTTATAGCATATTCTAATCCAGTTAAATCTGAAATATTCATTCCGGATAAATTAAGTGTTGTTGGCAATGAAAACATAGCCTCAACAGTAAGAGTATCCACCTTAGCGGCATTTTGAAGCGCCTTTCGAAGAGATTCATCATTCACGGTTATTTCTGAAGAATACCAAGCGCTTAACACACCTTCATCTACTGAATTTAAGTCAAAATATGGGTCACTCAATATGGCTTTAGGCCCTGTTGATGAGCCTTCATCAGCAAACACAAATGATATATTAAACATACTTAAAACAAAAAATACGGACATAATGAACGCAAGGGTCTTTTTAAGCATGACTTCCTCCATTTACACATTTCTTATTGTTTTAATATTATATCATTTAAGTAAGAAACGTTGAATAGTTTTAATTTAAATCCGTACTATTAGTTATTCAATTGCGCTATATTGCAATAAGTTAGTAAGTAAACAATTTACTCATTTTACAATGTTCTTGTACACAAAAAATATGCTATAATTAACTTATTATTAAGGAGAAATGATGGATACAATAAACAAGCTTCATTTTTTGGTTAAATGTCTTGATGAGAAAAACGCTTCCGATATT
>CAVEWD010000064.1:2127-5467 GCA_963619195.1 bacterium
GCAATAGATTTAAAAGAAATAGATATTTCTACTGATTATTTCATAATCGCTACAGCTCTAAATGAAAGAAACGCAAAAGCTCTATGCGACCACATTGAAGAAAAGATGCACCAAAATGGTCTTTCATCAGGCTTAAAGGAAGGTTATGACAAAGGCAGATGGATATTGATCGATTTGTCAGATATAATTGTGCATATATTCGTAAAAGAAGAACGCGTTTTATATAGTCTTGAAAAACTATGGAATAAAGGACATTTTCTTGAATTAACTGATTTATTGGCGCAATAAGCTTCTAAATCCACCTATTAAAGGCCTACTGCTGTACATTTCGTACAACAATAGGCCTTAGAATTATTTTTCCATCATTTTTAATATTTTAAGCTTTATTTCTGCTTCTTTACCAATATATGGATGTTCTCTAAGTGGAAGATTGAAATGATTGCATCCCTTGAGCACTGTCTGAGGATGTGTAAACTCTCTGAATCCCCATTCTCCATGATATGCACCCATTCCTGAATGACCAGTTCCATTGAAAGGAACACCCTTCACCATCAGGTGCATAATTACTTCATTTATGCATCCTCCGCCAAACTGCATGGTTGACATAACTTTATTAGCCCAAGCTATATCCTTTGTGAACACATAAAATGCCAATGCATGCTCTCTGCTAGCAATGGTATTAAGAAGATTATCAACCTCTGAATCCTTATACGGCACCACGGGCAATATTGGACAAAAGAGCTCTCTTTGCACAATCTCTTCATCTATACCAACTGGATACAAGATAGTGGTTGCAAACTTGAGAGTTTCTGGATTCCCCTTCCCTCCGAACACTATGCGGTCTTTATAGGCCTCGGCATCCTTTTCACACCAATCATATGCCTTTTTACCTATCATCTTTGGATATTCAGGATTAACGCATGGATCTTCACCTATTTGACGGATTATTTCAGCCTTAAGTAACTCAATAAACTCATCTGCAACCTCTTCAGCCACTGCAACCTGGTTAATATTTATACAAATTTGGCCGGAATTAAGTATTTTAAAGAACGCAATTTTTCTTGCTGCATCCTTAAGATCGGCATCTTTGCGAACAACACACCAGTTTCCGTTTTCGCCACCTAATTCCAAAGCAACGGGTGTGAGATTCTTTGCAGCCATCTCCATTACATGAACTGCAACATTAGGACTACCTGTGTAGAATATTTTATCAAATCTAGTCTCCAAGCAGAAGTCAGCAACATCATGTCCACCGTCGACAACTACCGCATACTCTTCACCAAACGTGCGGCTAATCACTTTCTTGGTAACTTCTGTGCACGCAACACTCTTTGATGAGGTCTTAATAACAGCTGTATTACCTCCAGCAATAGAGGCCACCAGAACGCCTAAAGAAAGCAACATCGGAAAATTAAACGGAGATATTATCAACGAAACACCATAAGGCATTTTGTACACCTTGGTAGTTACGCTTGGGAAGCATAGGAGTCCACTAAAATGTTTTTCCGGTTTTGCCCATTTTTTTAACCCATGAATAGTTTCATTCAACTCCAAAATAACACTACCAATATCGCAAAGATACGCTTCCATTGGTGTACGTCCTAAATCTTCATGAAGAGCATCCTCTATTTCCGTTTCATAAAATAAGATTGACTCTCTAAGTTTTTTAAGTTGCTCAATACGCCAATTCACATTAAGAGTAGCGCCCGTTCTAAAGAAAGCACGCTGTTTCTTAACAATGTTTTCTATGTCTTGTTTCGTGTAGCTCATTTGTTCTCCTTAAAATGTATTTTTCAAATTATTAATTTTGATTTGCCGCTGCGATTATTTTTCTTATTACATTGGCGCATCTTTCTTCATCATATATGACAGGAACAGGATACACAGGGTTAGCTTCAGCCAAAGCCCATTTCACCATCTGAGGAATATCTTCTTCTTTTATGAAGTCAAATCCTGTTGGGATATTCATTCTCTTATTCATTTCTTTAATTGCAACAATAAACGCCTTGGCTTTTTCTTCTTCAGTACCATCAGTTTTTACATTTGATATTTCTGCCAAGCGGGCAAGCTTACCATACACAGCAGAACCATAATCTTCCAATACTATAGGAAGTATAACAGCATTTGCTAAGCCATGAGGTGTGTTATATAAACCTCCCAACGTGTGGGCTATTGCATGCACATTTCCTACGCCAGCTCTTGTAAAAGCAAATCCTGCCTTAAATGACGCAATGAGCATATTGTTTCTGGCCTCTAAATTCGAACCATCATTGTAAACCTTCTCAAGATTTTCAAATATAATCTTGGTAGCATCTTCAGCGTATTGAAGGCTTTCTTTTGTATTGTATGTCCAGCATATATATGCTTCCACAGCGTGCGTCAAAGCATCCATACCTGTGGTTGATGTTATATGAGGAGGTAATCCCACAGTTAATTCAGGGTCAAGCACTGCATACAAAGGGATCAAGTGCAAATCCATAACTGCATATTTATGATGGGTCTCTTTGTCTGTAATTACAGCAGCTATTGTTGTTTCACTTCCTGTCCCAGCAGTTGTAGGCACAGCTATAAATGGTGGAATTTTTTTGCCAACCTTAAGAAGTCCTGCAAATTGCCCTATGTGTTTATTCGGATGCACAACCAGCACCGCAGCACCTTTTGCGGCATCCATCGAAGAACCTCCACCTATTGCAACTATGCTATCACAACCATCAGCGATATACTGCTTTTTAATATTTTCCACTGTTGTGGTTGATGGATTAGCTTCCACAGTGTCATAAAGGGAGTACTCAACACCCGCAGATTTAAGCTCATCTATAATCTTCGGAGCCACTCCGCAGTTCATAAGCCCTGGGTCCGTAACCACCATTGGTTTTGCAGAACCTGTGGATTTAAGCAAGTCCGGAATTCTTTTTATGCTTCCAGCGCCCTCTATCCTTTCAGCTTTTCTCCAGTTTAAACAACGTGCCCCCACATTGAAAACTGCTTGGAAGGTTTTGTAGTAAGCTTTTTTTAAACTCATTCTTTTCCTCCATATTTAATTGTTATTTTTTAATACAAGGCTAGCCCTTAAATTGCCTTATATTCTGTATATTTATGCTTTAATTATACCATTAATCCTAAAAAACTTATCATTCAAAATTAATATATGATTAAAATATTTAATAGTTTTCTAACATAAGCTGCTTAAATGTATTTAATTTTACTGGACAAATATACAAATATTGTATTGTTTAAGCAAAAATTAAAAATACGAATCCATTAATAATGATTATTCAATTTTATAATTACAAAAATTATGTAACTAAAAAAGTGAGCATCTTCTAATAAGACACCCACC
>CAVEWD010000065.1:0-5455 GCA_963619195.1 bacterium
ACCCTGGACAGTGTTCCCACAGTGGACATAGAAACTGTAATAAACGAAGCAGACACAGAGCTTGCCAAAACACAAACAGTTCAGGAGCCGGAAACCCGCCTTACTGACAAGGAGCTGGCTGTTTGCGAAGAATTTTCAAAGAAAATTGATATAACAGATGCCACTATGGTGCTTCAATATGGCGCAGGAGCTCAAAAGCACATTGCAAACTTCTCCGAAGGAGCCCTTGACAAGGTTAGAAACAAGGACATGGGCACCATTGGCGACAGCTTAAGCGACTTGGTGGTTAATTTAAAGAGCATTGACGATGCAGCAGAGGACAAAGGCGGCTTCTTAGGCTTGTTCAAAAAACCTGCCCAGAAACTAGCAAAGCTCAAGGAGCAATACACCAAGGCTGAAAACAGCGTTGACACAATAGTGGAGCAGCTTGAAAAGCACCAGGTTACCCTTCTTAAGGACATTGCAATGTTCGGCAAGATGTATGAAATGAACGCTGAATATTTCAAAGAACTCACCATGTATATTGAAGCAGGCAAAATGAGCATTGAAAGCGCAAATAAGCACTTAGAAGAGCTTAAAACAAAGGCAGCGGAATCCTCCCTCACAGAGGATGCTCAGGCAGCCAGCGACTACGCAAACCTTATTAACCGCTTTGAAAAGAGAATTTACGACTTGGAGCTCACCAGAACCATTTCACTTCAAATGGGCCCGCAGATTAGACTTTTGCAAAACAACGACAGCTTAATGGCAGAAAAAATCAACTCTTCAATTGTGAACACCATTCCTCTTTGGAAGAGCCAGATGGTGTTAGCTTTGGGCCTTGAAAATTCACGCCAGGCAATTGCAGCTCAGAAGGCAGTTACCGACATGACCAACGAACTTCTTCAAAAGAACAGCGAAACCCTTAAAATGGGCACAATTCAGGCTGCAAAGGAAAGCGAAAGAGGCATTGTGGAGATAGAAACTCTTCAAAAAACCAACCAAGACCTCATTGAAACCATCGACACAGTTATTCAAATTCAAAACGACGGCAGAGCCAAGAGACAGGCTGCTGAAGCAGAGCTCACAAATATCGAAAGCGAACTTAAAAACAAGCTTTTGGAGGTTGCTAAGAAATAGCACATGAGTAAAGAGAAAACCGCAAAGAGCAAAAACGATGTGCTTAAGCCAAAGGGAAGAGCAAAGGCCTGCGCCATATGCCTAGTTTTGATTGTGGTGGCACTGTTTATAGGAGGAAGAAAGAGCCTTGCCCCCTTAAGAAGTGAGGCTTTAGACTACTTCTATAACGGAGATGGCACAGAAATTGATGTGGGAATTGAATCTGACCTTGAACAAAGAATTACCCTTGCCGAGGATCTCATTACAATTGGCGAAAGATATTTCGATAAAGATGAGGCACTTCTCACCAACATCACCTACGACTGCTCAAAAATTTCCGGTTCCACAGAGCCAAATGTGAAATTTAAATATAACGAAGAGCTCACCAGCGACTGCTATGCCCTGGTGGAGGCAATGGATCTATTAGACCTAACCGACACCGACACTGAACTGGTGGTGGAAACAATTGTGAATATGGAAAGCTCAAATGAAATAATTGGGCACTCTTCCTACAACCAGAAGGCAAATGAGTTTAACAGCCTAATTAGCGAATTCCCCACAAGTTTAGTGGCAAAAATATCCTTTGTGAAGCTCTTGTCACTGTTTGAATATTAAGGAGATGCCGGTATGAAGAAAAAAATAATTAACATTTTAGTGGTGGCTGTGTGCATTTTAGCAATGACCACCCAAGCCTTCGCGGCAACCTATGAAAAGCCCTCAGAGGTTTATGTGGCAGACTATGCCAATGTGATAGACTCCGATGTGGAAAGTTATATAGTTGAAAAGGGCGCAAAGCTTGACTCCCTCACGGGAGCCCAGGTGGTGGTGGTTACGGTGAATTTCGTTGATGGCGACATTGAAGATTTTTGCTACGACCTTTTTAACGACTGGGGCATTGGCGACGCCGATAAAGATAACGGCGTTTTGATTGTGATGAGCATTGGCGACCAAGATGCTTGGGCAATGCAGGGTTTAGGGTTGGAAAGTGCCCTAACTTCTGGGAAAATTTCCTCCATGATGGACGACTATTTAAAGGAAGATTTTTTCAACGGCAATTACAGCGAAGGAGCTAAAAGCATATATGATGCCTTTGTGAACTGGCTTTGCTCCTATTATGGAGTGAGCCTAAGCAGCGCCAGCACTCAAACTGCACCTCAAAGCACAACTCAACAGGGTGGTAACTACACCACAAACAATAGCAACACAGCAAACCAAAACAACTATAATCCAAACAGCTACGGTAAGGAAAATGCAGTTTCATCTTCTTCCCGCAGAGGCGGAAGCGGAATTTGGATTATTGTTATACTAATAGTAATAATACTTCTTCTTCGCCCCTCCAGAAGAAGAACCTACCGAAGAAGCTCCTCAGGAGACTTCGGCACAGGTTTTATTTTAGGAAACCTTTTCGGTCGAGGCTCAAGAAGAAGGGGCTACAATCCTCCCCCACCACAACAGCATAATCACCACGATCACCACAACGACGACCACTTTGGCGGTTTCGGCGGTGGCGGCTTCTCAGGAGGAAACCATGGTGGCTTTGGCGGCGGAAGCGGCGGTGGCCACAGTGGAGGAAGCTTCGGAGGCGGAAGCGGTTCCCATGGCGGCGGATTTTCCGGCGGCGGAGGTTTCTCAGGAGGCTCCCACGGAGGAGGCTTCGGCGGAGGAAGCTCCCGAGGAGGCGGCGGAGGCTTTAGCCACTAAAAAAATAAAATACGCACTCAAAAAGCGTCAGGGCACATAACGCCTTGACGCTTTTATTTTTAGGCTTTTGAATTTACAGATACAGAAGATCCCAAGTGTAGGTGGGGCCCATTAAAAAGAAACGAAGCTCCTTGGGAAGCTCCCAGCTTTCATCGGCCAAAAGCTCATCCACAATTTCCTGCAAATATTCCTGTTTTGTCTGTTCGTTATTCATAGCAAACCTCCCATCTATTTAGTTTTGCTCAAGGAATATTCATGAGCAAAGTTATAGGCATCAATCAAATTCTGGTTTACATCTCCCGGGGAAATCCAGGCTTTGTCGGTG
Source organism: bacterium (assembly GCA_963619195.1). GTDB lineage: Bacteria > Bacillota > Clostridia > Eubacteriales > Anaerofustaceae > RUG14186. The sequence goes on from CAVEWD010000065.1 coordinate 3,125, forward strand.
CAGAAAAGGAAACCATCCCCCGGCTGACAGAAGTCAATGATATTTTTCACCTTATCCTTTATTTGCTGGGTGCTATCACCTAAAACTGAAACCATTTTCAAGCCGCCCTCAATAATCTGCTGATTGCCAAGTTCTTTTTTAGCATCGAAAATGTCGTCATCGTCAATGTGCAGAATGCAGCAGTCTTTTTCGACATCATCAAAGCAGTCCCAAACCTTTTTCCAGCTGCCCTCCAGCATAATCCAAACCTTGCTTTCTGCCTTTGCGGCACGGTCAATCCAATATTTCTCATAGGGCCAATAAACTTCATCAAACATTTTGGGACTTAAATATGGAGCAATATGGGTCATGTGACAGCCATAGGGGAACTTAGCCGGTGTGCCAGCAAATCTTGGCATATTAAAGGTTCCCCAAAGCTTATCGCAAGCTTCCTTCACCTTCTGGGGTTGACGGCGCAGGTCTGTTAAGGTGCCACTGAAGCCTCTTAAATAGTCAAATAAGGTGTCCATGGGGTTGGAGAAATTTTCTGCAAAATTGCAAACGGTGGCAATTCCGTATTCCTCCATCAGCTTTTTATCCACCAAGCCAAACAGTACTCCCATGGAGTAGGCCTTATCGGCAGCAACCTTCTTTAGTGCCTCCTTTGCATATTCCCTGTCTTCATAAAGCCTTGGGTATTTTCTTGGCAGCAACACATTTGCCACAAAGCCGAAGGGGTCGCTAATTAATTGGTCGTATTCGCCCTTTTCCATTTGAGGCATTTGAATATGCTCAGGAGTTACTCCATCTGGGCCAAATTTATTTTGAACAGGCTCAATGGCCTTTTCAATGGCCGGAGTAAAGAGTGTGCCGGAAAATGTGTTGGCATCTGCCCACATAACCTTAAGCACATCTGTCATGGCCTTTGCGTATTCCTCGGGGTTATCAATTACATCTGTTACCTTTTTGCCTGCCCATGCCACCTCAGCACAGCTGGAAGCCAGCATAGTGGGCACATAATCGGCTCCCTGCCTATTTAGTGCCTTCATTAGGTTATTTTTCTTTTCTTCTAATAATGTTGTCATTTATACCTCCTTATTAGAAACATTTCTCAATACAACTTAATTTTAAATAATTTATGCTTTTATTTCAATTATTTTATAATAAATTCATAAATTATAAACAAATTACAATTTTGTTTAAAAAGATGGTTTAATAATATTTTAATTACGTCTTTGAAATTTATAAGCTATAATATTAAACGTTAAGGGGTAAACCGCTTACCCAGGAGGGATTTATGAGTGAACAAAAATACGAATCTGGAATTGAAACACGAGGCCTGATTTTAAAGTGCGCCAGAGAGCTGTTTTTGGAAAAAGGTTTTCACGCCACCAGCTATGATGACATTTGCAGCACTGCCCACATTAACCGTGGAACAATTTATTATCACTTTAAAAGCAAGGATAAACTAAGAAGTGAAATTTTGCAGGGAATTTTTGATGAAAACAGAAAAATTGCGGAGAATTACACCCTCTCCGTCTCAAGCCAATGCGTTTTTACAACCTACCTGGTGTGGCAAAAGATTTTAACCGACCCGGCACAGGGCAGTTTTTTAATTGATTTTTATTCAGACTACCCGGTTTATCAGCCTAAAGGCGATCTTGCCGATTTAATCATGACCACATGCAAAAACGCCTTTGGCCACATAAAGGAATTTTCTGAAGCAGACGATTTTGCCTTTACTTCTTTATATGCATATCTTGGGGGAATTTCCCAAATGGTAAAATATGCCCCAAACCGCTTTCCCCTCGACACGCTGTTCTGGAATGCCATAGAGTGCTGCTGCAAAATATTATCCTTACCAAAGGAAGCCACATCTCAAATTTTCAGCGATGTGGCCAGATGCACTGAGGAATATGCAAAAGACAACCAAAAACAAGATTAGATAATTTTTACTAATGCAAAGGGTTAGCTTTGCCAGTTTCTTATTTTTCTAACATTTTTGTTCATCAATCTGCGACCAATATTTCTATACATAAAGGCCTTTACTGAAGATAGATTCTGGCAGTGACTGCTAAATAAGTCGTCAGGGCAATCAAAGATGCCGAAATCGTGGTTTATTCCTTCACTTTGAATATAGGTGTTATTGCCCTCAAAATCCACCACAGGGTTTTGAAAATTTTTCACCGCCACACCATAGCCGCAAAAAGCACCGGTGCAGCCTGAATTTAATCTTTGGAGCTTGCTAAGATAAGCCTTGTCTAAAATGAAACCCTCCAGCTCATACCATTCATTCTCCAAAAGCACCTCCACCCAGCTGTGGAGCACATCATTAGGCGCCAATTTATACAC
>CAVEWD010000066.1:0-5429 GCA_963619195.1 bacterium
GCATGGAGTAGCTCTGAAAAACATGAACATTGAAACGGAAAACGGAGTGGTGCACATAAGCGGAGTGAACGCAGAGGGTATGGTGAAAATAGAAACAAGAAATGGCGACGTGGTGATTAAGGGCACAAATTCACAGCTTTTGGTGACGGACACAACTTCTGGAGATATTTCTTTGGAGGGGTATTCCGCTGAATATTATCTGCATACGGAAAATGGGGATATAAATTTCACCCCAATTGCCGTGGGAACGCGAAGCGATTTGGTGACGAAAAATGGGGATGTGTATGCGGAGTTTGATGAGCGCGACAGCTTTTGCGCCTATATATATTGCGATGACGAACGCATAACCACAGACCGAAGGCTTCTTTATTCCATTTCGGGAGGCTGCTATGTTTATAACGACGGAGAAAACAATGTGTTAAATGTGCTTAGTGAAGAGGGAAATGTGGAGATTAAGCTTAGGTAGAAACTCCATATGCAGCAATCATAATTTGCAATTTGTAATTCAAAACCATAAATAGAAGCAATAGAAGCAAGGGAGAGAAAAAATGACAAAGGTTGAAGTGATGGCAGGACCCTGCAAATTTAAAACTACAATTTCGGCTCAAAAGGAAGGCCGCAAAAATGTTAAACTGGACATTGTCACAGAGTGCCCGCACTATGAAAATTTAGCCAAGGAGCTGACCGAGGTGGATGCCTATGTGGAGCTTTTAGGCGCAAAAGGTGAGCCTAGTGTGAGAAAAATCGTGGAAAAATATTCAAAGCACATCACCTGTCCTGTGGCTTTGGCAATTTTAAAGGCCGTGGAGGTAGAAGCTGGCTTGGCTTTGGGAGTGGAGCCCTGGGTAAAAATAGAAAAAAATTAACCTTAATATAATAGCCTCATCTTTATGCTGTGATATACTACAAATGGGTGGAAATATGAGCAGAAGTTACTATATGCGAAGAAAATACGACTTTAAAAATTTATGTGTGGATGGCTTTGATGAAACAGCGCTAAACGGAGCAGGGGTGAGCTTTTGGGGAAGCACTCTGCCAATTCCTGTGTTGGTGTTTTTGGGGATATACTTCTTGGGATCTTTTGGTTTTTTTGGAATTATTATTTTAGTTTTAATTATCAATGCCATAAGAAAGGCAAGCAAAAGAAACTCTTTAAGAGAGAAATCCTACCGCTATTACTCTCTAATGAAAACCAGAACCTCTTGGAATGTGGAAGAGGTGGCGTATTTTATGAATATGCCGGTGAATCGCGTGAGAGAGGATTTGCAATATTTATTTGACTGCGGCGCCATAAGGCTAAGGCCGGAATCTATAATATACACCTCCAACTATCAATCAAGGCAAAATCCTCAAAGGGCCTATGACCCCAATAAGATGTATTCAAACGCTTCCTACACCGTGAATAATGGAAACCAGAATTACAAAAGCATGCAAAAAAGCGCCAACGGTTTAAGCAGCTATGTTATTCCCGGCTCCTACAACAACAATCTGGAAATGAATGCAGTAAAAACTCCTGAGAAAAATCCGGAAAGCGAGCTAAATGGGGAGGCTGCGGTTTATATTCGCAAAATAAGGGCCGCCAACGACGCTATTCCAGGGGAAGTGATGTCGGAAAAGCTTGACAAGCTGGAGAATGTAACGGTGAATATATATAAGGCCGCCACGGAAAATGAGGAATTTTCCAAGAAAACAAAGAAATTTATGTCTTATTATTTGCCTACAACGGAAAAGCTTATTGAAAAATATGCCAAGCTGGATGCCAAAAACATTCAAACCGAAAACACCATTCATATTAAGCAAAAAATTGAGGAGTCCCTGGACACAATTATAAAGGCCTTCTATGAACTTTATGACAGCCTTTATGATTATGACGCCATAGATATTACAAGCGAAATTGATGCATTCAAAAATGCTTTGGTAAATGACGGTTTAATTGACAATGGGCTTAAAATAGATATGCCTTCCGAAGAGGAAAAGGAAAAAGTTAATTAAATGAGGTTGTGAATATATATGCCCGGTGATATAATAAATATATCTTCAGGGTAGGGTGAAAATCCCAATCGGCGGTAAAGTCCGCAAGCGAAAGCAGAACCGGGGAAGCTCCGGTACCGACGGTGAGGCTGTGGCCAAGTCCGGATGAAAGAAGAAAAATATTTTCTTTTAATGATTTTAAACCGCTGAAGTCAGCGGTTTTTTATTATGTGTTTTACCTATGAAGTGCCATGGGCAAGCCCGGGCTTTTAGTTAAATTAAAGGAGAAATGCTATGGACAAAACAAAAAAACTTGTGCTTTGCGCACTATTCACAGCTCTTTCATTGGTGCTTTTATACGTCCCTTTTTTAAGGTTTCCAATTTTTCCCGCAGCGGCCTTTTTGGAATATGATGCCATGGATGTGCCAATTCTTTTAGGGACTCTTCTTTTAGGGGGCAAAAGCGGCCTTTTGATTACGCTGATTTCATCACTTATTCAGGGTATTACGGTTTCCTCCTCCAGCGGGCTTTATGGAATTATAATGCATTTTATTTCTTCCGGCACCTTTTGCGTGGCGACAGGCCTTATGTTTAAAAAGGGAAGGGGTAAAAAAAGGCTTATTTTTGCCTTGATTTTTGGCGCTTTGGCAATGACTTTTATAATGGTACCGGCAAATCTGCTTATAACCCCACTGTTTATGGGGGTTGAGCGCAGTGCTGTGGCGGGAATGCTGGTGCCGATTATTATTCCCTTTAATGCCATAAAGGCAGGAATAAACGCCCTTGTCGCATTTTTAATTTACCCGCTTCTTTGCAAAGCCGTAAAGTTTTAGGAATTAGTTAGCAAAGGCGCTGCTTTGTATTACAATATAACAACAAGCAAAGCGGAGTACTAAATGGAAGAAAACAAAACAGATTTTTTATCAGAGGTTACCATAAGAGAGGCAATTTCCCGAGGGGAGGATGCCATTAAAGAAAACGGAGGGGAAAGCCCGCTATTGGATGCCAGGGTGATTTTAGGCCATGTGCTGGGGGTGGACTCTCTTTATCTTCACGTGCATGATGATGAGCTTCTCACTAATGCCCAGGCAGATGAATATAACAGCAAAATTTCCGAAAGGCTGAATCACCGCCCTGTGGCATATATTGTGGGGGAAAAGGAATTTTACGGCAGAAGCTTTGTGGTGAATGAAGATGTGCTCATTCCTCGGCCCGATACTGAAATTGCGGTTGAATGTGCCATAGATGCCGCAAAGGAATTTGGCAGTGGGGTTAAAATTTTGGACCTTTGCTGCGGCAGTGGAGCCATTGGCTTAACTCTGGCAAAGGAAATTGAAGGCTCCATGGTACTTTTAAGCGACATTTCCCCTAAGGCCCTTAAAGTGGCAGAGGAAAACAAACAACGGCTTGGGGCGGAAAATGCCGCAATAATGCAAAGCGACCTTTTTGATGAGCTTGAGGGAGCAGTGCTGGATATTATTGTATCCAACCCGCCTTATGTTACCCAGGAGGAAATAGGCGCTCTAAGCTATGACATAAGCCAGTGGGAACCTCATATTGCTCTCTTTGGAGGAAGCGACGGCCTTTCCTTTTATAGAGAAATAATTCCCTCAGCTAGGGGGCACTTTAAAAATAAGGGTGTGCTTATTTTGGAAATTGGTGCCTACCAAGCAGGAGATGTGGCTGAAATAATGAAAAAATGTGGCTATGAAGACGTGGAAGTTTTGACGGACCTTTCTGGATGCGACAGAGTTGTGAAGGGGATATTCCGAAGGGAGGACAAATGAGAGTTATAACCGGAAGGTTTAGAGGCATGGCGCTTTACGCACCTAAAAACGATGATATTCGCCCCACCACAGACAGGGTGAAGGAGGATATATTCAACACTCTAATGCCATATGTTAATGAAGATGGCAAATTTCTTGATTTATTCTGCGGCACTGGGGCCATGGCTGTGGAGGCAGTGAGCCGTGGTTTTAATATGGCGCATTTAGTGGACAACTCCAAAATATCTCTGGAAATTGCCGCTAAAAACACCCAAAAAACCAAACACCCGGAGTTTTTTAAGCTGATAAGAAGTGATGCCAGAAATTTCCTTGTTGCAACCAAAAATGAATATGATATAATATTTATGGATGCTCCCTATTTGGTGAAAGACACTGATTCGTTAATTAAAATAATCTGCGAAAAAAATCTTGTGAAAAAGGGGGGCATGCTGGTGGTGGAAAAATCCTCAAAGGACCCATCTCCAAATTGCAGCCTTAGCTTATATAAGGAAAAGAAATATTCGGCAGCGGCTGTTTATTATTATAAAAATCAGTCTGAGGGAGAAGAGTAATTGGCTAAGGTAAACGCCATTTATCCGGGCAGCTTTGACCCGGTGACAAATGGACATATAGATATAATTAAAAGAGCGGGTAAAATTTTTGGCAAAATCCGTGTGGTTTTAATGGTGAACTCCGAAAAGAAATATTTTTTCAGTGAAGAGGAACGCATTGAAATGCTAAGGGAAGCCCTAAAGGATGAAGGCGAAAATGTGGAGTTTGACAGCTACAACGGACTTTTGGTGAACTACTGCCGTGAAAATGATGTGTATACCATCATAAGAGGCTTAAGAGCAATGTCGGATTTCGACTATGAATTTCAAATGGCTTTAACCAACAGAAGCTTAAACGAAAAGGTGGAAAGCGTGCTTTTGGTAACCAACAGCAGCTACACTTATTTAAGCTCATCCATTGTGAAGGAGCTGGCAGGCTACGGTGCAGACATTAGCTCCATTGTGCCGCCTAATGTGGAGAAAAAATTAAAAATTGCTCTGTCAAAATAAAAAGAGAATTAAAAATTGCTTAAAGCATGCAGGAACACCCACAGATGGTGTCATAATACAAAATGAATAAAACGGAGGATTCGTGGTATGAAATTATATGAAGTGTTAGATTCTCTTCAATTTGAGATCGAAAATGCGGCAAATGTGCCCCTCACAAATAAGGTTATGATAGATAAAGACGAGATTCTCGATCTTATAGACGATTTGAGAGCCGCTATCCCCGCGGAAATTAGCGAAGCGCGCCAAATCAAGGAATCTGAAAACAGAATCAAAACCAAGGCTGCTCAGGAGGCCCGTTCAATTCTCGATCAGGCAAATGAGCACAAGGCAAAGCTAATGGACACAAACGTGATTACTAAAAATGCCTATGATGAGGCAGATGCCATAATAAAGGATGCTCACGCTGAGGCAAACAGGCTAAGAATTAAGAGCATTGAATATGTTTCAGGCCTACTTTCCAAGGCTCAGGACGACCTAAAAGGAATAATTGCCGTTATGGACGACAACAAAAATGAGCTTTCCGACAAAAAGAAGAGCATGCTTTCCCCCAAACAGCCTCAGGCTCAAACACCTCAGACACCTACAGAAAAGCAAGTGAAAAAACAGTAATAAAGAGCGGCGGTATGATAT
>CAVEWD010000067.1:0-4732 GCA_963619195.1 bacterium
TTATAGCTTTTCAAATGCTGTTTGAAGTTATGAAAATTATCGTGAATTAATAAAATACGACAGTCAAATTCAGACACATTTTCCGCTGCCCTTTTTATAGCCTCTTCATCTAAATCAAAGCCAATATATATTCCATTGGACGACAATTTTTTGCAAATCGCAGAACCATGACCAAATCCACCGATAGTTAAATCTACATAGATTCCATCAGCTTTAATATTCAACCCATAAATAACTTCATTAAATAAAACAGGAATATGCGCCATTATTAAATACCCAACTCCCTCATATCAGCCTCAATATTTGCATAGTATCCTTCATCATCACCTAATTGCTTATGCCACATTTCAGCATCCCATATTTCTATACGATTCACGGCACCTATAAGCACAACATCCTTTTCCAAGAAGGCATATTCCCTTAGATAAGATGGAACCATAATTCGACCTTGTTTGTCTATTTCACATTCACTGGCGCCACCTGCAAAGAAACGAGTAACCACTCTAGCTTTGGCGTCGGAAATTGGAAAACTTCCGATTTTTTCCTCTAATTTTTTCCATTCGCTTTGAGCAAAAACATACAGACACTTTTCTCCAATCCCTTTAGACACAACAACAACGCTATCAAGTTCATCTCGACAACGAAACGGAATACTTACTCTTCCCTTTGCATCCATTGAATATCTGTATTCTCCGCTTAACAAATTTTTACTCCAAATTTCCCACTTTTGTGTAAATCTTAGCATAATTCCCCACACAATGCAAGAATAAGTTTATTCTTGTAAAAAATAAATGTCTCATACATCATACAGAGAGCCCGCAGGGTTATTTGGTATAAACTGCGGACATAGACCAATGATGAAGATAGATGGTTATTTTTACGATAACTTGAAACCTTTAACAGAGGAAGAACTTGCGGAGAATAACAGAATATATTGAGAATGGAAAAAGATATGCAGAAGCGTGGCTGCAGATTAATCCATTCGGATTATGTTTCTGTATATCACGAAAAAGGATAGAAATTTAAGGCACCTTCGGGTGCTTTTTTAATGGAAAGGAGATTAAATGAAGGACTGTAAGAAATGCCAAAACTTTTATGACAATGGCAAGGAATATCACTGTTATGCATTGCATACAGTGTGCACAGCAATTAAAAACCCTAATTTAGGGCAGAGTTTAAACAGATGTGATTATATAGCAATAGAGGAGATGGAAGATGAGTTGCAATCATAACTTCGAAGGCTCAGCAAACGGCGTTAAATGTAAAATATGCGGACTTTATTTAACAGCCGAGAATTTTATAAGCTATTTAACAAAAGGGCCAAATAGTGCAAATAAAACGGCGCAAAAGCTCTTTCAAACTCGCAGGTTAATGCCAGTTTAAAAGAGCTTTGTTTTAGTTCTTAAAGGAATGAACCGGAGCAGGGATTCTTCCTCCTCGATTTATAAATTCAGCACTGGAATACTTATTAACAGCCATTATCGGAGCACGGCCTAACAACCCGCCAAATTCAGCATATTCGCCTACACCTTTTCCACACACAGGAATAACACGCACCGCTGTAGTTTTATTATTTATTACACCAATCGACGCCTCATCAGCGATAATGGCACTTATTGTAGAAGCTGGGGTATCTCCTGGAATTGCAATCATATCCAACCCCACAGAACAAACACTTGTCATAGCCTCAAGTTTATCAAATGTAATTGCACCACATGCCGCCGCATCTATCATAGCAGCATCTTCGCTTACAGGGATAAAGGCACCACTCAGACCTCCAACATGAGATGAAGCCATTATGCCACCCTTTTTCACAGCATCAGTCAAAAGTGCAAGGGCAGCAGTACTGCCATGAGCACCGCTTTTTTCAAGACCTATAACCTCAAGTATCTGCCCTACAGAATCACCTATCTCAGGGGTTGGTGCAAGAGATAAGTCTAGTATTCCAAATGGAACACCTAATCTACGCGAAGCCTCATTTCCCACCAACTGTCCGACACGGGTAATTTTAAAAGCAGTTCTCTTTATTTCCTCGCACACCTCATCAATTCGGCATCCACCCAATTTTTCAAGGGCCGCTTTAACCGTACCAGGTCCGCTTACTCCCACATTTATAACAGCCTCTGGTTCTCCAACTCCATGAAAAGCCCCTGCCATAAATGGGTTATCTTCCACAGCATTGGCAAAAACGACGAACTTTGCACATCCAAGGGAATCTATATTCCTTGTTTCATATGCTATTTGTTTAATAATTTCCCCAAGTTGCTTCACTGCATCAAAATTAATGCCACTTTTTGTGCTGCCTATATTCACACTTGAACAAACCACGTCTGTACTGCTGAGTGCTTCAGGGATAGAACTTAAAAAAATTTCATCACACACAGTACTGCCTTTTTGAATTAGCGCACTATAACCGCCAATGAAATTTACTCCCACATCTTTAGCCGCTTTATCCATCGCCTTTGCAATTTTTACAAAATCATCTTTGTTTTTCTGTGCAGCCAAGGCAATCGGTGTGACTGAAATTCGTTTATTAATTATAGGAACACCATATTCTGATGAAATTTCTTCTCCAACCTCAACTAACCTTTCTGCATAGGTTGTAATTTTATCATAAACTCTTTGAGAAACATTCTCAGAAGAAAAACAGTCAAGAAGAGAAATGCCCATTGTTATGGTGCGTATATCAAGCTTTTCATTTTTAACCATATTAACGGTTTCCAAAATATCACTGTAAATAGTCATTTTTTATATCTGCCTTATCATGTTTATCATATCTTATGCATAACATCAAAAATATCAGCCTTTTGTATACTTACCGATATTCCATCGCAATCAAGAATTCCCATTTTTTTGCTTAAATCTGATAGATTCGTGGTTTCATCCCCCCTCACCACCATTATCATAGTAAAATAATCTTGCATTATTGTTTGGCTAATATCTTCAATATTAATTCCAGACTCAAAAAGAATTTTTGATATTTTATAAATTATGCCCGGTTTATCCTTACCTATTACGGTTATAACAGCTTTCATATGTCACCCCCAACATTTTTTATTATTCTATTACATGAAGTATTTTTTTCAAACATAAATCTAAAAACGATATAGAAAACTATCGCAAATAAGTTATTATTGTATACATTGAATATGCCCTTGCAATATTGTATAATAATGTTTAATAAAAGGAGGCAAGATGCCAAGCACAACCTGCAGAGCCATTGTTCTAAGAACATCCAAGTACGGAGAACATGACAAAATGCTCACAATATTTAGTCTAGAATATGGCAAGCTCAGTGTTGCCGCAAAGGGAGCTCAAAGCACTCATTGCAAATATTTAGCATCAACACAACTTTTTTGCACGAGCGAATTCGTGTTGAACGAAGGTAAGCTAACCTATGCAACTGCTGCAGAAGTCATTAATGGATTTTTCGGTTTAAATAAAAAATTATCATGCGTATGCGCAGCAAGTTACATAACCGAGTTAACCGATAAGTTCTACGAAGATGGCATCCCTGATGAGGGGGCATTTCGTTTACTCTATTTCACATTGGCACTATTAGAAAAAACTCAAGAAGACAAGGCAATAACCATTGCAACAGCTTTTGCGTTAAAGCTGTTGGGAATAAACGGATTGTACCCATATTTGGACTGTTGCATGACTTGCGGGAAAAATTTTAAGGAATATAGATTTGATTACAGTGGAGGAATTGTATGCGAAGGCTGCTTAAGAGCATCTGATTTACCTGCAGTAACCGCATCAGACATTTCATATTTAAGAGATCTTTTGTATGTGGATGTCAACAAAATTGACTCGTTGTCTTACACAGATCAACAAAGGCAAAAATATCTATTCAGACTCATAAATAATTATATAATATATAACACAGAAAAAAACGTAAAAAGTTTTGATATGCTTTATTCAATATAATAAATGGAGGGAAAAATGAGCAGATCGCTGACATTAAATGAAATCATCAGCATTACAAAAATGAGAGGGATAGTTTTCCCAGGTTCTGAAATATATGAAGGACTAGCAAATTCATGGGATTACGGTCCAGTAGGAGTATTGCTACTAAACAACGTAAAACAGGCATGGATAAAAAAATTCACAGAAGAAAATCCTTACAATGTGTTAATAGATTCAGCCATACTTATGAATCCAAGAACATGGGAGGCTAGCGGTCACCTGTCTAATTTCAACGATCCTCTCATTGATTGTAAGAATTGCAAAAGCAGATATAGAGCAGATAAACTCATCGAGGAGGATTTTGAAAAGAAAGGCATAAACGAAGTAGCCGATGGTTGGAGCAATGAAAAAATGGAGGATTATATTGCGCAAAACCATATAGTTTGCCCCAAGTGCGGTAAGAGCGATTTCACAGGAATACGTCAATTTAACTTAATGTTTAAAACATTCCAGGGCGTAACAGAAGATAGCGTAAACACTATATACCTCAGGCCAGAAACCTGCCAAGGTATTTTTGTGAACTTTAAAAATGTTCAAAGAACTACCCGAAAAAAACTGCCTTTTGGAATAGCACAGGTAGGAAAATCATTCAGAAACGAAATAACTCCTGGAAACTTTATATTCAGAACAAGAGAATTTGAGCAAATGGAGTTAGAGTTTTTTTGCCGCCCTGAAGAGGAATTTGAATGGTTCAATTATTGGAGAACATTCTGTTGGAATTTCTTGATATCGCTAGGAATCAAAGAAGAAAATATCTCAATGA
>CAVEWD010000067.1:4742-5345 GCA_963619195.1 bacterium
CAATGAGAGATCACGCTAAAGAACAACTTTCTCATTATTCAAATGCCACCACAGACATCGAATACAAATTCCCATTCGGTGTGAGTGAGCTTTGGGGTATTGCAGACAGAACAGATTACGATCTAAAACAGCATGAGAAATTTTCAGGGAAAGATATGAAATATATCGATCCAATAACAAATGAAAAGTTCTTCCCATATTGCATTGAACCATCTGTTGGGGTTGGCAGACTTCTGTTTGCAGTTCTCTGCGATGGTTACGAGTGCGAAACATTGGAAGACGGCAGTGAAAGAAATGTGTTCAGGGTCCATCCTTTCCTTGCACCATATAAAACAGCAATTTTGCCGCTGACGAAAAAGCAATCTGAAAGTGCCCAGGAGCTTTATTCAAAGCTGTGCAAAGAATTTAGTTGTGATTTTGACGATGCTGGAAACATTGGAAAACGTTACAGAAGACAGGATGAGATTGGTACACCATTCTGCATAACAGTGGATTTTGACACAGAAAATGATAATTGCGTTACAATAAGAGAACGTGACAGCATGCAACAACAGAGAGTGCCCATCAGCGAGGTTGTCTCATACATTAAGGAAAGAATTAAAT
>CAVEWD010000068.1:0-5267 GCA_963619195.1 bacterium
GAATATCAGAACGTCCTCGCATACTTTCACAGCTTGCTTTAACATTTTGTAACTCATCATATGAGGTGAATTCATACTGAAGAGCTTTGTCCATTATTTCAATGTTATGTTGAAGACTTTCAATTTGATTTGAATACTCTTTTGATGCGTTGCCATCACCCTCCTCCATTGATTTTGAAAGTTCCTCGTTAAGCTCTTCAATAGAGAATTGAGCATCCGAAATTTTTCTGTTTATTTCCTCAGACTCAATACCGTAATTATCTAACATAAAATTTATCACTTCAATTTTTTCATCTAAATAACGGTTTGTTGAAATTGTGTAGTTATCAGAAAGCAAGGTGGAGGCAGATATTTTTGTGCCTTCCTCCACGATAAAATTTATCTCTTCATATGAATTTATTACAACATAGTCCTCATCACGAAAAACATAAATTTTTCCGTCCTGTTCAAAGTTATGAGTTTCTTCTTCAACAAGGGTGGTTCGAATTGGAATTATATTTATAATTAAATATGCAAAAACAACAAATGCGATTGAAATATATAAAACTGATTCACGACTAAGTTTTACTGTTCTTTTTTTCTTATAGTGCTTATTCATTAAATCTTCCTAACATATTCTTATCTTTTTTATTTTACCACATAACGTTATATTGCCCAAAAACATAATTTGTTTTTAACAAAGCCAAAACAAAATTAAACAATCAGCCATAAAAAATGGCAATAAGCCACAGCCATTGCCATTTCATTTTTTTTCAACATGATAAATCTGAAGAAGCTCTTTAGTGTAGCTTCCATCAGTATTATAAATAATTATTGGAGATTCGATATCACACCAAGAACCACCGTTCTTTGCCGCAGTAAGTAAAATCAGCTTAGCTCTCTGATTAGGCCTCGATTGTATAGCTTGAAGGTTTTTTAAAGCAAATCGGTTTTTCTCCAAAATAGCTATAAGTTCCGCTAATCTATTGGCCTTATGCACAAACACAAACTTACCCCTATCTTTCAAAAGTCTTCCGGCCACTGCGGTTATTTCCTCAAAGCCTGCCGAAGATTCTTCCCGAGATAGCATTGAATTTTCCTTAGGACTAGTAAGCCCTGTACCCTTTGCCATGTAAGGAGGGTTTACCATAACAATATCAAAAAGATGGTTATACTCTGCTCCAAGTTCCAACAGATCAGCATTTACGACCCTAAAACTATCTTCAACTCCATTTAAAACGGCATTGTAGCTAGCTAATTCGCTAACATCCTTCTGCAACTCTACACCAATAATATTAAGGCTTGGCTCTCTAGCTAAAAGCAACATAGAAACAGCACCGTTACCGCAGCAAAGCTCCATAACGCGATTTTTTTTCTTAACCTGCCGCGAGACATATTCCGCAAGCATTACGCTATCAGTGCCAAAGCAGAATTTACTCGGATCTTGAGCTAGTTTAAATCCGCTTAATTGGAGATCATCAATCCTTAAATTTGATTCATCTAACATAAATCACCACATAAAAAAATATGCCCCTTTACGGAGCAATATTTTCATTATTCAGCCTGAGGTGCTTCTACAGGACAAACGTCAGCGCAAGTTCCGCATTCTGTGCAAAGTTCAGGATCGATTACGTAATGTTCGTCTCCTTCAGAAATTGCTTCGGATGGGCAGTTATCTGCGCATGTGCCACATGAAACACATTCATCATTAATTACATATGCCATTTTCATTTACCTCCATAAGTATTTCATACAGTAATTTAAAATATAACACGGTTAAGAGTGTATTGCAAGAAAAATTTACAAAAATTCGATATAAAGAGAAACCTGATAAGCAACTCCTCAGATTTCCTTTATAATGCCTCTACAATTTGATTATCATATCATTTAGTCGATTTTTAACGGTATTTTCACCTAATAGCTGCATAACAGTATACATATCGGGGGAATTTAATTTTCCTGTAACCGCAACTCTTATGAACATACTTATATCAGCAACAGAACCAATATAATTTTCAGGATTTGCCTTATAAGCCTTCATGTCCGATGCAAATCCAAAGCTCTCAGCTACAGCCTTTATCTTGTCAAACCAAATATTTTGATCATCTGAGAAATCAAAAACTCTTACATATGAAGTAAGCACATCCTTTATTAGCGACTTCTTAAATTCCGCAGGATATTCATCCTCAACTTCAAAAATCTCATTATAAAACGGCTTCATGTATTCCTTCACTTCGCTCCAAACTGCTATATCTTTTCTAGGCTTTTTACCACCTCTACCAATAGCAAACACATTAAGAGCATATTCCTTATCTTTATATAGAATGTCATATAGCTCTTTATCGTATAAGTGAGCCCACTGAAGAACCTTAGAATAAACATCTTCTTTAGTCATTGAGGATATAACATTTTTAGAAACATCTCTTAACTTGGCGTAATCAAAGAGAGAGCCGGCTGGATTCATCTTTTTGTAAGAGAACTTAAAGGAGTCAGCTGTTGCATCTTTATTTTGAGCTCTCCAATCTTCGAAATTGGAATTGAGTATTGTCAAAACATATTCATAAACAGACTCTGACGGGAACCCCTCTTCTTCATAATAAGTAAGAGCTAACTCTGGGTCCTTTCTCTTGGAAAGCTTTCTCTTAGAGGTTCCATCCATTTTCATAAGGGGTCCAATGTGTAGATATTTAGGAGGCTTAAGTCCGAATGCATTAAACAACTGCAAATGGACAGGAAGGCTCGGCAACCATTCATCCCCCCTAACCACATGGGTTGTGTGCATAAGAGTATCATCCACCACATGAGCAAAATGATATGTAGGGATCCCATCGCTCTTTAAAAGCACTATATCCATATCATTTTCCGTGAGCTCCATAGTGCCCTTTATGAGATCAGTAAATTTAATTTTGTTTTCAATACTCCCCTCACTTCTGAAACGAAGAACCCAGGGCGTGCCTGAATTTAATTTTTCCTTTATATCATCAAGAGAACGATCTCTCCAAACAGCCCATTTTCCAAAATACCCAAAGTTTGCTTTTTCAGCCTCCTGTTTTTCTCTCATTAAAGAAAGCTCTTCCTCAGTGCAAAAACAAGGATACGCCTTCCCATCCTCAACAAGCCTTTTTGCGAAAACATGGTAAATATCCTTTCTTTGACTTTGAACATAAGGTCCATAGATACCAATATCGCCATTCGACGAAGCACCTTCATCAAAATTAATATCAAAGGTTTTCAGCGAATTGATTAAAATATCAACAGCACCCTCCACCTCTCTTTTAGAGTCAGTGTCCTCAATTCTAAGAAATAATACACCGCCCGATTGATGACAAAGACGTTCCGATGTTATTCCCTGCACCAAATTACCTAAATGAACAAATCCGGTTGGGCTTGGCGCCATTCTTGAAACAATTGCGCCCTCTTTTAGATTTCTAGGTGGATACTTCTCAAACAAATCCTGAACACTCATTTTAACTTCAGGAAACAAAAGCTCCGCCAAATAATTATTATCCATATCATCCTCTAAAAATAAAACTGTATGTTTGATGTTATCACAATAATAGGTTTTTATCAAGTTTAAAGGGAAAATATGCCACAATATGTTTTACAATCAAAGCTATACAATAAATTAAATTTCCTCAACACAATTATTGACTTTACTGATTTTTTCATATATTATAATAAAAGTTGTGGCCCCTTGGTCAAGCGGTCAAGACACCGCCCTCTCACGGCGGTTACAGGGGTTCGAATCCCCTAGGGGTCACCATTTTTGTTTAATCGCTTTAGGCGGTTATTTTTTTATCCGATTTTGCTCCTCAATGCAAAACAAAAGGCCGCCCTATAAAACGAATCTTAAGGACGGCCTTCTATTAATTTGATAATTTTTTATTATGCTTCCTTTGCAATCTTTCTTCTTCTTAAAGCTTTACCTATTTCAAACACAGGAACTGTGGATAAAGCAAACCCAAAAGATATAAGGAGCTCATTAAGCTGGAATGTGCCAGGCTCTATTCCAAACACTGTGCATAACCCAGGAATATATATTGCGGCAAGGGTTAACCCTGTGGTAACAAAGAATGCCCCAACGAGCCACCAGTTTATGCTCTTTAACGCAAATATTGATCCATTTTTAGAACGCATGTTTATAGCACAGAACATTTCCGCAAAGTTAACTGTAAGGAATGCCATAGCCATGGCATTTACACATACCGCATTTGAGAACACAGCGCCAGAAAGAGTGCCATTCTCCAACTTAAATCCAATAAAGTAAGCAGCAAGCTCAACAAATGCAAGGTAAAGCCCCTGCCAAACCATATCAAAGCCAGCGCCATGGGAGAATATACCATCAGTGGTCGCCCTTGGCTTACGCATCATCACATCTCCTTCTGCCTTTTCCATGCCAAGAGCAAGGCCCGGGAGAGAGTCAGTAACCATGTTTATCCACAAAAGATGCACAGGTTCCAAAAGATCAAAGTGCAAAACAGATGCAATAAACATTATTATAACTTCACTCATGTTGGTTGAGAGCTGGAACTGCAAAACCTTGCACACATTGTCGTATATTTTCCTACCCTCTTCAACAGCATTAACAATAGTAGCGAAATTATCATCAGCCAACACCATATCTGCCACACCTTTTGTAACATCAGTGCCAGTTATACCCATACCAATTCCAATATCTGAGGCTTTAATGGAAGGAGCATCATTAACTCCATCACCTGTCATAGCTGTAACCATACCTCTGGCTTTCCAAGCCTTAACTATTCTTGTTTTATGTTCAGGTTGAACTCTGGCATAAACGGAATATTTTGTAACCTCTTCAACAAGTTCTTCATCGCTGAATTTATCTAAATCAGCTCCCATTATTGCCTGAGATGGGTCATCAATTATACCTAATTCTTTTCCTATCGCAACAGCCGTATCTTTGTGGTCACCAGTAATCATTATAGGAGTAATGCCTGCGTTACGACATTCACTTATAGCATCCTTTACTTCAGGACGTACAGGGTCGATCATGCCGGTTAAGCCCACAAACATTAAATCACACTCCAAGGCCTCTGCCGAATAATCCTGAGGAGCACTTTCATAAACCTTTATAGCTAAAGCTAAAACACGAAGTGCCTTATCAGCCATCCTCTTATTTTCACTCAAAACAGTAAGGCGCATTTTATCATCAAGGGGCACTGCCTCACCATTTATAAGTATAGAATTACACTTTTTAAGCACCTCATCTGGAGCACCTTTTGTGAATTGCATGATGCCATCTGTAGTGTTATGCACTGTACACATCA
>CAVEWD010000069.1:0-5219 GCA_963619195.1 bacterium
CAATACAACTGGGCCACATACAAATCCACCCATCCCAAGAACAATATTAGGTTTAAATTGGTTTATTTCATC
This sequence comes from bacterium, assembly GCA_963619195.1. GTDB lineage: Bacteria > Bacillota > Clostridia > Eubacteriales > Anaerofustaceae > RUG14186. Next base: position 73 of record CAVEWD010000069.1, read on the forward strand.
AAAAGCCTCTTTAAGACTTCCAAAAAGGCTAAATGCAACCTTTATCTTTTTTAATTTTGAATAAAACGTTTCGAAGGAGTCAACATCTATGCAATCAATATTATATCCATTTTCTGGAACAAGTTTTTTTTCTATACCAAATTCATCACTACATCCTATAAATAAGAATTCCCAATCAGGATGTCTCTCTCTGAGTTCATTTGCGACTGCAATTCCAGGATATACATGCCCTCCTGTTCCTGCACAAGAAATCATAACCTTCATTTATTTTGCCTGTTCCTCCCCTCGGATTTTCTATTTCTAGATATGTTTAAAACAACTCCGATAATGATCATAAAAGTAAATAAGGATGAACCACCGGAACTTATGAATGGCAGTATGATGCCAGTTGCCGGTAAAAGGTTCGTAACAACACCAACATTTAAAAAAACTTGTATAGCAATGAGTATTGCAGCCCCTCCGCAAAACATTTTTTCAAATATGGTAGATGAATTTAATGATACTTTAAATATCCTAACTATAAGCACAAAATAAACAAATATTAAGAGCACACAGCCAACCAGACCTAATTCCTCGCCAATTATCGCAAATATATAGTCATTTTGAGGTTCTGGCAAAAAACTTAATTTAGCTCTTCCATTACCAATCCCCTGTCCAAAAATACCTCCAGAACCAAGAGCCATCAACGATTGTGCAGGCTGCCACCCACTACCCAGAAGGTCAGCGAATGGGTCACTGAATGCATTAACCCTATCTTGTCTCCAAGAACTTTGGGATATAAAAATGTATAATATGCCGGCTCCACTTAAACATGACAAAATGATATGCAGTAGCTTACCACCTGCAATGAAATACATCCCAAAAATCACAGCTACTATAATAAAAGCTGTGCTTAATGCCGGTTGCTGGTATATTATGTACCCCGTAATAATTGCATAACAACATAATAAAACAAAAAATTTTAGAGTTCTTATTCCGCCTAAATTTCGCTCTATTTGATATGACACAAAGAATAATACTGATATTTTTGTAAATTCTGCAGGCTGAATAACAACTCCAGCAATCTGAATTGAACGAACAGCACCTTTCACGCTTTCATTATCAGGCTTTAACATAACCACAACTAACAATGCAATAGCAAACCCCATAAATAAGTTGGAGTACTTCTTAATATAATTCACATTAAGCAGTGAAAAAGTCATCATTAATATAAGCCCAACAATAAAATATATTGCCTGTTTTTTTACATAAGCAAATTCATCTCCAGACAGCTTCGCATTATACATGCTTGCGGACCATATCATGATTATTCCGAAGATGCAGAGACAACACACAATTATAAGTATACCTGAATCTAAGGGTTTTTTCTTCTGATTAGGTATATCTGCTATAGCTTTTTTTAAATAATCAAACATACAATTCTCTATTTTTATATGAGTTTATTAACATATTCTTTAAATAAACACCCTCGCTGCTCATAATCGTCAAACATACCCCAACTTGCACATGCTGGAGATAATAAAACGCAGTCCCCATTTTCGGCCATATCTCGAGATTTCGCAACTGCTTCCTCTAAACTGTCAACCTTCGTATAATTGTTCATACCAAACCTTTGGGCCGTATCAATAATCTTTTCAGCTGTTTGACCTAACACGAAGATATGTTTAGTTTTCCCCTTCAAAAGCTTAAACAACTCATCAAAACTACTCTTTTTATCATAACCACCTAGTATCATTATCAACGGACACTCAAATGCCCTCACTGCTGTCATTGTTGCATCTGGATTCGTTCCTTTAGAGTCATTGATGTACTTTACTCCTTCAAGTTCTCGCACAAATTCAACCCTGTGTTCAACAGGCTTAAATAGTTTCAGAGAATCTCCAGCAATGGTCATATCACAACCCAATTCTTCTGCACACAAAAGTCCACACATTGCATTCGCAGCATTATGTGGTCCCAATATTTGCATGTCTGAAACATCTATGATTTTTCCCGTATTCTTTAGACAAATGGTATTGCCATCCATATAAGCATCAACATCTTTGTTGTTAAGAGAAAAAAACTTCACACGGCACTGTGCTTTAATAGCAAGGTTTCGCACAATCTCATCATCATAATTTAATATTAACAAACCATTTTTCTGCATATTTTTGAAAACATTTGCTTTTGCTGCAATATAATTTTCCATGCTTTTATGCCTGTCCAAATGATCAGGAGTAATGTTAGTTATGACAGCGATCCTAGGCATCATATCTACGCACATTGATAATTGAAAACTGCTTATTTCTAACACTGCAAAACTATCCAATGAAGCACACTCAACATAGTCAATAAATGGCAAGCCAATGTTCCCACATGTAAATGCATCTTCACCACAGGCAGAAAGAAGCTGCTGTGTAAGATGGGTGGTTGTCGTTTTTCCGTTAGTGCCCGTTATTGCAATAATATTGCCCTTGTAAAATTTATTGGCAAATTCAACCTCACTTATTACGTCTATTCCATTTTCTCTAGCCAACACGCACGAATGCACATCCGGTGGCACTCCCGGACTAAGAATTACACAATCAGATTCCAAAACTGTTTTATCATCAGGAGAACAACCTAAAAGAAATTGGACATTACAATCTCCTTCTAATGTTTCTATGCCATACCCCTCACTGCAAAGTTTTTCATATTCTTTATTGTCGGAAAGCACCACATACTTACCCTTCGACGACAGAAATCTTGCAACAGCAATCCCACTTCGAGCTGCGCCAATCACTAAAAATTTATTTTTATTATTTAAATAATTCATAGTTTACCCTCAAATTATTGCACTAAAATGTTATACCTGCGGCAAGTATCGATAGCATTACGCAAACAGATGAAAACGTCCAAAAAACTATCACCACTCTTGTTTCTTCCCAACCGCACAGTTCAAAGTGGTGATGTATCGGAGCCATTTTAAAGAAACGTTTGCCATGAGTAATTTTAAAATATCCAACCTGAATTATCACAGACAAAGCCTCAATAACATAAATAAGGCCAGCTATCAAAATGTACAATTCCATTTTTGTAAAAACTGAAATAGAAACAACAGCAGCACCTAACAGCATTGATCCAGTATCACCCATAAACACTTTTGCAGGATTGAAATTAAAACACAAAAAGCCGATACAAGCCCCAATAACAGCTGAAGCAAGGATACTCATTGCAATTTTATCATAATAAACAGAGGCAATTAAAAAGAAGACCATCACAATTAACGTTACCCCTGAAGCAAGTCCATCAAGTCCATCTGTTAAGTTTACAGCGTTCACCACAGCGACAGTTGTAAAAATTACGAAAGGTATGAAAAATACTCCCAAATCCCATTCTTTTAGAGAAAATGGAAGGATTATAGAGGTGCCCAATTCTGGGGTATATGCAACATAAAAACCTAATGCACATGCAACAACAAACTGTAAGATCAGCTTGGTCCTTGGTTTCATCCCTAAAGATGATGAAGAAACTTTTTTTTCAGATGTCATTGCGTTTTTTTGCATAATTTTTATATAGTCATCTAAAAAACCAATTAAGCCATATAAAATTACAACGATAAGAGAAACTAAAAGGTTCATACTTCCCTTTTTACTCATCACCAAACATGCTATCACAATGCCAAGCAACATTGCGATTCCGCCCATGGTTGGAGTTCCTGCCTTCTTGTAATGGCTTTTAGGTCCAAGCTCCCTCTCTGCCTGACCAAATTTCATTTTTTTTAATAACGGCAAAAGAAAAGGACAAACAACAATTACCGAAAAAAAAGAAATCAGCATCGTTATTATTTGAATATTCATTATTAAAGAATCTCCTTGAGTTTATTATACACTTCCTCCAATTTTACTCCTCTTGATGCTTTAAACAAAACAGTATCTCCTAATCTCAAATTATTTTTTATTCCAACTACTAATTCTTCCCTACTATCAAACATAATACATTCTTTTCCACCAGCATTTATGTAACCTTTGTAATAATTCTCCGCATTAGCACCATAAGCAATAAGCAAATCCACGCCTAATTTTGCGGCATTTTCACCTGTTTTGTGGTGAATAGTCTCAGAAAACTCACCCAACTCAAACATATCCCCTGCAACGACTACCTTGCGCCCTTTAGCTACATGATAAAGAAAGTCCATTGCAGCCTTAAATGAGCCCTCATTTGCATTATATGTATCATTAATAAGTGTTATTCCGTTCACTTTTTCCGTATGCATTCTGTTGCTTCCAGGAATAAACTTAAAGAATCCCTTTTGTATTTGCGATGGTGTTAAACCATATTTAAGCCCCACAGCCATAGCCAAAAGACAATTTATAACATTATGCATACCTGGATATTTAAATTTAAAATTGTACTCAGTTCCTTCAATACAAACCTTGAATTCAAGTTGGCCATCATCCTGGTGTATATCATAGGCAACAAGATCCGAATCACCTGTCCCAACCTTTATTATCTTAAACTTATCACTTTTTAACCCATATAGAAGGTCATCATCCCCATTTACTATGGCTGTGCATTTTTCATCCATATAAGTTAAAACTTCACACTTAGCTTTAAAAATATTTTCACGTGAGCCCAAAAATTCTATATGGGCTGTTCCTATATTTGTAATAACTGCAGTTTCAGGGCGAACTATATCGGCATTACCCAAAATTTCTCCAGGCGCATTCATGCTTGTTTCTATAACTGAAATTTCATGACTTTTGTTTAACTCAAATATAGTAAGAGGAACTCCTGTTGAACTGTTAAAATTACCAATGGTTTTATGGACATTATATTTTTGAGATAAAACCGTAGCAGCAAGGTCTTTATTTGTTGTTTTTCCACTACTGCCAGTAATGGAAATAAATGGTATACGAAACCGTTCTCGATAAGCTTTAGCCATTTTTTGCAAAGCACGAAATGTGTCCTCAACAATTATTACATTAGCGTCGTAAGCTTCACACTCATGACTCACAACAACTGTCACTGCACCATTCTCTACGGCCTTTTGAATAAAATTATGCCCATCTGTTACGCTACCGTTTAATGCGAAAAACACACCATTCCTTTTTCCCAATCGTGAATCAATGAACACGTTGTCAGCAGCGATTTCATTACATTTCCTTACTATCCTCCCACCTGTATAC
>CAVEWD010000070.1:0-5127 GCA_963619195.1 bacterium
TCCCAAGGTAAAATCCACTTCCTTCCTACTGTGGAACTTACTTTGGGAATTAACCTTTTATTGCAATATATGCTGTAGTTGTAAAATAAAAAATATTTTTATAGTTATTCAAATTGACTGTTGTAGAGTGCCGAATAAGCCCCACCTTTTTCAATTAACGCTTTATGACTTCCCTGTTCAATAATTGTTCCATTTTCCATAAACAAAATGGTATCTGCATCTAAAATCGTTGATAATCTGTGAGCAATTACAAAGCTTGTTCTACCACTCATAAGAGCATTCATAGCCTTACCTATTGCCATTTCTGTGCGGGTATCAACAGAGGATGTGGCTTCATCAAGAATTAAAATTTCAGGATCACAAAGGAACACCCTAGCTATTGTAAGCAGCTGCCGCTGTCCAACAGATATATTTTCTGCATCGTTGCTTAAAACAGTGTTATATCCATCAGGGAGAGTTCGTATGAAGAAGTCCGCCTTAGCAGCCTTAGCAGCCGCCACGATCTCATCAAAGGATGCATCTGGTTTTCCATATGCTATATTTTCCGCAATTGTACCTTCAAACAGCCATGTATCCTGCAGCACCATGCCAAAATAGTTCCTTAACTGTCCTCTGGTCATGTCCAACGTATTTACTCCATCAAGAGAAATAACACCGCCATTTACTTCATAAAATCTCATTAGTAAATTAACCAAAGTGGTTTTACCAGCTCCTGTGCTGCCCACTATGGCAATTTTTTGCCCTTGCCTAACGCTAAAAGAAACATCCTGCATTAAAATATTTTTAGGATTATAGCCAAAACGAACATGAGAAAATTCCACATTACCGCAGATTTTGGCAGGAATCTTTGGAGATTTTACATCCGGAGTCATTTCCTCCTCATCCATTAAATCATAAATTCGTTCCACAGATGCTAACGCGGATTGCGTTGAGCTAACCATGAAAGAAAGCTCTGTAATAGGCTCCCCTACCTGATTCAGATATTGGAAAAAGGCCTGAAAAATTCCTGGGGTCATTCTTCCTGAAATCATTAAGCTACCACCCATAATAGCAACCACAACAAGTCCGCAACGATTTACTAGCCTAATTCCCGGATTTATTGCATTCATTAGGAAATCTGTTTTCTGTGATGCAACTGCAAGTTCATTAGCTGCATCATGAATTTTTCCAAAGCTTCTATCTTCGTAGTTATATGCCTTTATAACCATTCTTCCGCTATATGACTCTTCCACTAAACCGTTTAACTTTCCAACAGCTTGCTGACGCTTCACCGCACAATTTAATATTTTCTTTGATGCTATTTGCGTAATTATAAGCGATACAGCCACAAACGCTAGAAAAACTAATGTGAGTGTCACACTGAAGGTGAACATCATCACAATCGAACCAACTATGGCACCAACAGAAGTAAAAAGTCTTATCACGCTTGTTTGCAGCGCCTCAGACATTTTGTCCATATCATTTGTAATGTGGCTCATTATTTCACCAGGACGGTGCTTATCAAAAAAGGCCAAGGGAAGTCTATGAAGTTTTTCACTCGCCTCGCTTCTGTGTTGATAGCTTAACTTTTCCGCAAAGCTTGCCATAAGAAAGCTTTGGAATATATACAAAGCTCCTGATGATATATATAAAATAAACAAAATAAAAATTTCTTTGCCTCCGGTACCCCACACAATAGAGAAACTTTGGCCTAAAGCATGCGCCTCTTTTATACCGTCCCAAAGCACATCAACAGCCTTAGCACTATATAAAGGAGCAAATATGTTTATAACAGTGTAAATCACCACAGAAATAGAAACCAAAGCTAAACGATATTTTTGTTTTCCTAAGGATTTAATAAAACGCTTAAGTGTTTTACCAGCATTTTTAGCAACAAAAACTTCATCATCAAAATCCACTAACTGCTCATTATCCACATCCATTTTATTCACCAACCTTCATTTGCGAACTCACGATATCTTGATATATTTTGCAACTTTTTATTAAATCGTCATGCTTTCCAATCCCGACAATTTTGCCATCATCCAACACTATTATTTGATCAGCATTTACTATTGTGCTCACCCGCTGCGCAATAATAAGAACAGCAGAATTTTGAGTTTCTTTCATAAGAGCGTGTCTTAAAGCAGCATCTGTTTTTAAGTCTAGCGCAGAAAAGCTATCATCAAACACAAATATTTCCGTCTTTTTAACCAATGCTCGAGCAATTGCAATTCTTTGCTTTTGTCCTCCAGAAAAATTCGTGCCTCCCTGCGCCACAGGTGAATTTAACCCCATGGGTAAATTAAATACAAAGTCAGCTTGGGCCACTTTAAGAGCATGAATGAGTTCCTCATCAGTGGCAGTCTCGTTTCCATATCTAAGGTTTTCTGCAATAGTTCCAGAAAAAAGCCAAGCCTTTTGCGGCACATACGCAATATGCTCCCTTAAATTCTTTTGAGATACTGATTTAACATCACTTCCTAAAATAGAAATATTCCCCGATGTTGCATCGTGAAAACGCAAGAGCATTTTTGCAATGGTTGTTTTCCCGCTTCCTGTGCCTCCTATTACTGCAGTAAACTGTCCTCGTTTGCAGCTAAAGGATATGTTAGAAAGGGTGTTTTCACTAGCATCTGAAAAACAGAATGAAACATCATCAAAACATACAATCTCATCATTATTTTCAGGATGATTTAATACTTCATCTCCATCTAATATTTCAGGTGTATGGGTAAGTACAGCTGAAATTCTTCGAATACAGGCATTTGCTCGAGGAATTAACAATACCACAAATTGAGCCATCATTACATAAAAAAGTATCCAAATTGCATATTCCGTAACAGCCGTTATATCACCTATTTCCATTCGGTTTGCACCAACAAGATTTCCACCAAAGTAAATAACAACAACAATGCATATATTTATAACAGAATTCGTCAAGCAATCAAGTCCGGCAAACAACCTATTGGCATTTATAGCTGCCTGTTGATAGTCATCAAAACTTTTCTTCGTGCGCTCTGTTTCGTACTTTTCTTTGTTAAAAGCGCGTATAACCCTAACACCTGTCAGATTTTCTCTTAAAACCACGTTCATTCTATCGAGGAATAATTGCATTTTTTCAAAAATTGGCGCCGCCTTGTTCATAATAAAAATGGCGGCAATGATCACCAAAGCAGTTGAACCTAACACAATAAACCCCATTTGAGCATTTATTCTAAATGAAAACACAATTCCAAGCACACACATCATCGGAACAGGCAACACGAATTGTATAAAATCAACAAGTGCCTGTTGAACAATATTTATGTCATTGAGGGTTCTGGTTATCATAGATGCGGTGCCAAACTGTTCAAAGTCAGCAGATGAAAGATTTAACGAGGCATTATACACGGCATCTCTTAAATCACGCCCAAAATTCGCCGAAAGAGTTGCACAAAGCCAACCACCAAGCAGAGTCAACATCCCCGATACGACAGAAATAACAAGCATGCCAATTCCACTATTAATTATTGAACTTAAATTTCCTCCGCCAACCGCAATATTAATCATATCCGCAGTTATTGTGGGAACCAAAAGTGAACCAACCACATCGGCCAGCATAACAAAAATTAGAAGCACACATTGTATTTTATATGGTTTTAAAAATTTAGTTATCGTTTTCATTGTTATTGCTCTTTTTTTCCTCTAACATTTGATTTATTTCTGTTTCTAAATATAAACATTGCTTTTCACTAAGCTTAACTAGCATATCTCTCTCCTCTAAGGATAATTGTGATAAGGCTCTGTATTCAGCTTTAATAAGTGGTATGATAACACTCTTACAAAACGCATTTCCCTCTGTGGTTAAACGAACAGCTTTGCTGTTTCTAGCCACATTAAGCTTTTCTAAAACTACATATCCCTTTTTCATTAACCCTGACACAGCAAAATTAACCGTTTGCTTTGGGCAGCACCACGATGAAGCAAGATTGTTTTGTGTTATAATCTCGCCGGTTTTATCAGCCTCCACCAACGCATACAGAGTCCAAAATGCAGGCTCAGATAACCCCCATTTCGAAGAATATTTATAATAAACATCATCTAGCTTTTTAGCTATTTTATCCAACGCGGCATTCTGCTCTTCTATTCTTTCATCCAATATTAGGCACTCCATCAATTTAAAATCCAATTTAAGACTTTGCGATTATATATCTTTTAAGGCATAATGTCAATAAACTATATTAACTATTTTTGAATAATGTTTAAGTTTAATTTGCAGCTTAAAATACAATCTTAAAAAAGGATTATAAGGCAAAAAAATTCAAAAAGTTTATTGACTACCAACCTCTAAAATGGTATATTAAAGGCATAAAATAAAAGGAGATGGAGATATAGTATGAAAGAATATACAATCGTTAGCGGTGATACCCTTTCTGAGATCGCAGAAAAATTTGGAACAACAGTTTCTGAGTTGGCAAAATTAAATAACATTGCTAATCCTGACCTCATTTACGCAGGAGATACAATTAAAATTCCTTCAAATGAAGATGAAACAAAGAAGGAAGAAGAAGCAGCAAAGACCGATGCCGCAGTTGAGAAATTAAAGGCTGCTAAAGCTGCAGCTGCAGCCAAAGCTGAAGAAAAAGAAGAAACCGAAGAAAAAGAAGGCCTTCTTAGCAAAATAGCCAGCAAGCTCAAAGGTGACAAATAGTAAGTTACAAATTCAAATTAACCGCCTCATACAGTGAGGCGGTTTTGTCTTACTAGATATCACAATAAGAGTAGCTAAAACCCTTTTTTATTATTATGAGTTGCTTTGCTTTTAAATGATTTGTTTTGAAAATCATATTTCTGCGTGGATTTGCCTATAAAGTCTTTCTCAACACTTTTTCTTTTATTCTTTTGACCATATTCAAAACACATGGCTACTTCTTTATTAGTTAATTCGCGGTATTCACCAGGCTTTAAATCTCCCAAGCTTATACCTGCCTCTTCAACCCTTTTCAGCTTAATCACAGGATGCCCTATAATTTCACACATACGCCTTATTTGACGGTTTCTACCCTCGGTTATCACAATTTCCAAAAGACAATTTTCTTTAATGGCTTTAACATATCTTATGCTACGGGCACTGACAGTGACTCCGTCATCAAGGGTAACACCCTT
>CAVEWD010000071.1:0-5116 GCA_963619195.1 bacterium
TCCTTGCCGTCCACATCGCCGATTACGCTCATAACCTCAGCCACGTTCTGCTGAGGGCGTCTTTTATCTATAATGGCAATAGGAACCCCAATTCTTTCAGCTAAGGAACGGGAACGCTTCACGCTTCCCACATCCGGCGCCACCACCACAAGCTTGTCTAAGTCGAAGTCGTGGGTGAGAATGTAATCTGCAATAATGGGCATGGCCTTTAAGCGGTCCATGGGGATATCGAAAAAGCCTTGAATCTGGTCTGCGTGCAAATCCAGAGAAACCACCCTGTCTGCTCCTGCCGTGGTGAGAAGGTTTGCCACCAGCTTTGCCGTAATTGGCACACGGGAGCGGTCCTTTCTGTCCTGACGGCTGTAGCCGTAGTAGGGCACTATGGCATTAATTCTTGCTGCTGAAGCGCGTCTTAGAGCATCAATGGTGATGAGAAGCTCCATTAAATTTTCATTCACAGGCCCGCAGGTGGGCTGAATGATGAAAACGTCCTTGCCTCGCACTGTTTCAAGAATGCGCACATAGGTTTCGCCGTCTGCGAAGTGCTTTACCTCTGTTTCGCACAGAGGAATTTGAAGAATTTGAGAAATCTCTTTGTTGAGAGAGGGGTGTGCCGAGCCCCCGATTAGCACGATGTTGGAATAGTTACCGTCCATGTTACCGCCTACTTTTTAAATTTTTTTGCCTCGTGTTCCACGGGCTTTGTTCGTTCTATAACGAAGGTATCATCTTTAACGTTGCGGCTTATGGTGGAGCCTGCAGCGATAAATGCGTTGTTGCCAATTTCAATGGGGGCAATCATGTTCACATTGCAGCCAATGAAAACGTCATCTCCTATGGTGGTGTGGTGCTTGTTTACTCCGTCGTAATTTGCGGTTACGCAGCCGCAGCCGAAGTTGACTCTCTCTCCCACATTGGCATCTCCCACATAGGAAAGATGCGGAATTTTTGAGCCTTTTCCAAGCACCATGTTCTTGGTTTCGCTAAAGCTTCCCACCTTGGTGTTCTCCCCTAATGCGGTGGCGCGCCTTAGGTGGGTATAGGGGCCTATATTGGCTCTTTTGCCTATAGTGGTTTGTTCCACCACGCTGTTGTCAATTAAGCAGTTATCTGAAATTTTGGAATCAACAATTCTTGAAGAAAATATTTCGCAGCATGAGCCGATTTCGCTTTGGCCCAAAATTAGGCAGCCCGGGTGAATTATGGTGCCTTCGCCAATTTTAACGCCGCGGGAAATATAGGTGCTAGGCGGGTCAATTATTCTAACTCCCACCATCATGTGGCGGCGGTTTATTTTCTTTTGCATTGCAGCCTCGCACAATGAAAGCTCCCAGGGGTCGTTGGCGCCTAAAACCACATCCGGCGTTTGGGCGGCGTAGCCGTCTACCCTCATGCCTGCTTTAATTAATATGTCAACGCAGTCGGTGAGATAATATTCTCCCTGGGCATTCTTTGGCTCTTTAGCCATAATTTCATCTAAGGCGCGGCACAGGCAGGCGGAGGAAAAAAGCATTGTGCCGGAATTCACTTCCTTTATGGCAATTTCCTCAGGGGTAGCATCTCGCCTTTCCACAATGCGGCAAAGGGTGCCGTCATTTCCTCGGAGTATTCTGCCGTAGCCTGCTGCGTCAGCTAAAACGGAGGTGAGAACGCACATATCAAGAGAGTTTTCCTCAAAGTGGTTAATTAAGCCCAAAAGGGTTTGAGCATCCACCAAGGGGGCGTCGCCGCAAACCACCAGAACCGGCTCTTCATTTCCTTCAAAAAACTTTCTTGCACAGCTTACCGCATGGGCGGTTCCCTTCTGCTCAGGCTGGTGGAAGGTTGTTACATTATCAGGCAGAGCCTCGTTTACCTTCTTGCTCATATGCCCCGTTACGGCGGCTATTTCGCTAACACCGGCTTCATTAAGATTTTGGATAACATGGCTAATTAAGGTTTCACCGCAGATGGTGGAAAGCACCTTCGGCAGGGGGGAGTGCATTCGCTTTCCCATGCCGGCAGCTAGAATCAAAGCTTTAATTTTCATTTTCTATTTCCTTTTTTGGCCTTAAACAAGCCAAATTCTAAATTAATTTCACACGCTAAACTAAGGGGTGAGCCCACCCCGAAAAAATTTGGGCACAAAACCCAACCTCTATGAACATTATACACAAAATACGCTCTCATGTATATATTTTTAGGCAGGAAATGGGTAAAAGGGGGCTATAAATTTTTCATAAATTTAATCTTGTCACTTTTTGTCATTTACAGGCACTGCCCCATATGTTAAAATGCTAATATCGAATAAGTGTTCGAACAACTAAATAAAAGAAAGGAAGAAAAAATGGCTCAAGAAAACACAAAAGAAGCCGGCGCCCGTGAAATTAGGCAGTTTTGGACTGATATTTTAAGGGATAGCCAAAGTGAAATGAAGGACAAGCTCAAGGTGAGCGAGTATCTTGCAAAGGATTTGGGAGTATTTTTGGAAAAGGAGGAGGAGACTCCCAAAAGTGAATTTGAAAAAATGAGTTTAAAGGAGAAGCTGGAATACATTGAAAAGCTCAAAAACAGCTGAGGCTGATGAAAAAATTAAAGCCCTTGAGTGGTATAGGGCTCTTAAGGAAACGACCAATGAGTCGTTTTTTATTTGTATGAAAACACCTCCCGCTACCTTGTGCTTATGGGAGGCGGGGGCAGCGGAAAAAGCGTGTTTGCCGCCAGAAAAATTCTGGAGAGAGCCTCCTGCGAGAAAAACCACCGCTTTTTGGTGGTCAGAAAGGTGGCAATCTCTTCCGAGTGTGAAAGCGAGCGCCTTCTTTGCCGCCATATTGCCTCGGGCTTTTCCTTTGAGGGCTTTAGCTTTAATAACTTTTCCTTTGGCACAGGCGTGAGGGGAAGATTTTTCTTCAACCCCAAAAGTCATAATCTTGCCAGGGTGAAATTAAAATTTTATTCCGATGAAATAAATCGCCCCTTTGGCCTTTATGAAGCTGCGGTGGAATATTCCCTCGGCAAAAAGGGGAAATAAAGCTGTGTGGGGGCACTATCCCCAACCTTTATTTCTAATTGGGGCGATACCTCGCCTAGTAACTATATTTTTCAAACAAAGGAGTTTATATGCAAATAAAAAGCTGCACGGCAAATGTGCGGGTGGTAAGGGAGCTTTCAGATGAGCCTGCCCTAACCCCCACTGAACTAAAACTGGCCTTCGATAAGGGGGCTGAAAACATAAAGGATTGGATAAATTCCGAATTGGTGCCTTCGGTTAATGAAGAGCTTTCGGCTAAGGAGGAAAAAATCACAGGGGCAGCCCAAAGCGTGGTGAGTGAAAACCTCCCGGGGGATTTTGCCCTGGTGTCAAGCCCTGAGGGGAAAATTGCCTCGTGTGAAATCACCAAGGAGGAAATTTTGTGCCTTAAGGGAGTAAGCGGCAGCATAAAGGAGGCCCTTGAAGGAAAACAAAACAAAATTTCCTTTGGCACCTCTCTTCCTGATGAGGCAGGGGAGGGAGAAATTTTTATTTTAATATCTTAATTAATAAGGAGGAAAACAATGCAAGCAGTTTATGAAATACCAATAAACGGAGCCTGGGGTGCCACCTACCTCTTAACTCTCACCCTGAGCCAGTCGGATAAAACATCCTCTGGCAAAACAGAGGAGAGTGCCTCCCTTTCAATTTACGCCAAAGGGGAGGGCTTTTATAACTACAACAACGCCTGGGAGGAAAATCTTTTCGGCTACATAAAAATTGGAGATGAAACCTCCCCGAAATGGCAAATTCAAACAATACCCACCGACGGCACCCCGGTGAGTTTAGGGGAGTTTTCCGCCTATGTTAAGGGTGGAGGCGAAATAGAGGTGAAAGGCTTTTTCTACTGCGCCTACTCTGAGAGCTTCATGCCTAAATTTGGCCTTAGCAGCGTTTCTTCTTCCCTTTGGGTGGATAGCGCTTTGGTGGAAATTGAGCCTGTTTTGGAGAAAGATTTTTCCCTTGAAGATGGCTTTAACCTGAAACTTTCAGGGCTTTGCGGCTCCCTTAGCTGCAATCTTTTGGTGGAATGTGAGGGTGAAATTATAAAAACCATTGAAAATTGCTCCGATAATGTTTCATTTTCCTTTAGCCCTAAGGAGCTTTCTAAAATCTATTCCGCCCTGTCTGATGAAGGAAAGGCTCAGCTAACCCTAAAGGCCATAACAAAGGAAAATGAAAGCGAGCTTGGGCAGTTTGCACTGAAGCTTACTGTGAGCTCAAGCGGAAATATTTGGCTGTTTCAAAATAATGAATGGCGCAGGGCAGCGGCCATAATTGGCAAGCTCTCTAAGCCAAATAGAGGTGTGGCTGTGGTTTTTTGTGGCGGAAATTGGAAAAGAGGGGTGTAGCAAATGAATATTTTAGATGTAAGAGATGTTCTTGCCACAACGGTGGAGGACGCCGACTCCCTAAAGAGCCGCTACCGCCTGGGGTGGACTATGAAAAGCAGCTGGAAAACCTCAGGGAAGGTCTTTGGGAGGATATGGAGGAAATCAGAAATGAAATTTCCAATCTCCCCACCCTTGAGAGCCTCTCTCCCCTTAGCGTGAAAATGGGAGGCACCGGAAGGGAGAGCTTAACAAAAGGGTGCTTTCTTATGGGAAACGGCGAAAATGAAGTGGAGCTAAAGTCGCCTGATGAAGCTAAAAATAGCATGGGTGTCTTTGGAAAACCGGTTTTGGTGTGGGAAAATTCAAGCCCCCAAAGCAGCTTTGCCAGCCAGAGCGTGAATATTAATGAAAGAAAGAGCTACAGCTGGTTTATAGTTGAAATTAAAAACATGGCAAACACCGGCTTAAAGCACACTGAGCTGATTCCAAACGAAACAGGCTTTGTTTCCTACCCCTTTATTGGCGGCAACATTCAGCAGTTCTCCCTAAGAAGGGTGGAAATTAAGGAAGAGGGAATATTTTTCGGCATCGGCTGGTATTTCACCCAGGGCTCGGGCTCTGAGGTTAACACAAACAATGCAGCAATTCCCACAAGAATATGGGGGGTGAAATAAATGAGCGATTCAGTTTTAGCAGCTTTTATTGTTGCTTTTTCTTCGCGCGTTGTAAAATGAAGTTGCGCATATAGACAAATAAAAGGTCCATAGCGAGG
>CAVEWD010000072.1:0-5024 GCA_963619195.1 bacterium
GAATCACCAAAAGCACCGCTGCCTTAGACGGAAGCTGAGCCACATTGTTAGCTCCAGTGAGGTTTTTAATTATAATATTAGCCGGAATTGTAAGCAGCGCGCTCACCACAACCCCCATTAAGCCGGCTCCAAAGCCAATTATCATGGTTTCTGCGTTAAACACCCGGGAAATATCCTTCTTTGAGGCTCCAATTGCCCTTAAAATGCCAATTTCCTTGGTGCGCTCCAAAACGGAAATATATGTAATAATTCCAATCATTATTGAAGAAACCACCAAAGAAACCGAAACAAAGGCAATCAACACATAGCTCACCGTGTCCACAATGGAAACCACCGAGCTCATAAGAATGCCGGTTAAATCCGTGTAGTTAATCACCTTCTCCTCATTTCCTTCAGCTTCCACCTTCTGGTTATACTCGGAAATGAAGTCCTTAAAGGCGTTTTTAGACTCAAAGTCCTTTAAATACACATAAATACCCTTCGGTTTCTCCTTTTGGGCGTAATTCAATTTCAGCAGATTGCCCTCAGCTGAATTGTCATCGCTGGAGGACATCATGGTTTGAATAAGCCTTGAAAATTCCTCCTCATCAATGTTAAATTCAAAGGCCTCCGAAAACACATCTGTATCCACGCTCATTCCCGTGGCCATGCTTTGCATAAGCTGTGTTGCCATTTGGGTGGCCTTTGTGGAAACAGTTATCTTCATGGCTGTTTCGCTCATCACCTTGCCCATGGAAGCCACAGTCTGGCTCACTAAAGCGTTACCAAGCGACTCCTCCGCCATGGTACTGGCTAATTCCTCATTTAAATAGAGCGTGTCGCCGGAAGATGCAGCCGAGGTTATAACCGAGGAAATAAGTCCTGTGTAGGCCTGGCTAAAGGAATCCACCGGTATGCCGTATTTTCCATAAAGGGTGTTAAGCTGCACCTTTGCCTCATCTGTTGCCATAAATTCAGCCACCATGCCTTGAGCGCCTGCCGCACTGAAGGCAGCATATCCCGTGCCATCAGCATTTGCCTTCACTAAAGCCACAAATAAGCTCTCATAGGTTTTGGTGAAATCCTCCTGAGCCTTTGTGGTGTCAGTAGAAATAGAGCCCGTCATTGAAAGAATAGAGCCCTGAATCACGCTTTTTAATGTGGCCTCATCCACATTCATGTTAAAGGCGCTGCTTAATTTATCGGTGTCTATTTTCATCATATCCCCAAAGGAAACATCGCTTTCCCCTTGTGTGTCATCATCAAAGCTTTTGCCGGAAAACACATCTGTGTCAGGATTAGCTATCTGGGATTTAACAATCTCGCTTTCGCCTGAAAGTGAAATTATATGCTCCGTCAAGTCTGATGTGTAGGCAATCCCTGCTGTTAAGGATGTGGCCGTAACCCCGTCCTTTGCGCACACAATGCCCACCACATGAATTTCCTCGGCATTATCCACCAGATTTTTTAAATAGGCCTCATCCTCGCTCATGTCCTCCCAAACGCCATACTGCTCATTGTAGCGGTAATAATCGCAGGGGTTCACCAGCTTAAAGCTTAAGCATAGAAGTTCATCATAGGTAAAATTCATTGCTGCAGAATCATCCTTAACGGTTTTGCCGTTCATTATATCCATCACCATGTCGTTTAAAATCTCAGGATCCCTTAACCCTAAGGAATAAACCAGCATGTCGCTTATGGTGTTTGGATTATTCAAAACCAAAACCACCTCGTCGTAGTTCTCGGGCCATCTGCCCTTGAGCACATCATACTGCTCCTCTAAAAATTCCCTGTTATCCATCATTTCCTGGAAATAAGAGGAAAAATTCACATATGAGGAATACATTGATGTGGAATTTGAATAGGAAGATGTCAAAGAGCTCGGATTGAGCTTAACCACCTTCTGTGAGGTGTCAGTGGAATATATCTGAGGTGTAATTCCATAGTCATATCTCACTGCATTTATATATGGTGAAATTTCCTCCTCGTTTTCATCCATATATGCCTTAAAGGACTTAAGGTCGTTGGTGCCAAAGCGCGAAAACATATCCGAGGCAATTTTTAATTCCTTCACTGTCTCGCTCTCTTCTGAACCGTCCTCAGAGTTTTCCTCCGCCGCAACCATGCTGGTTAAATCGGCGCTGGTGTCCAGTATGCTTAATGGGTAGGACGATAATGTTTCCTCCTGAATTCCTGCAATATAATTGTTCACTCCTGTGGAAAGGGCCAGAATAAGGGCAATTCCAATTATTCCAATGGAACCCGCAAAGGAGGTCAAAATCGTCCTGCCCTTTTTGGTGCGCAAATTGTTAAAGCTCAGGGAAAGTGCCGTTAAAAACGACATTGAAACCTTCCCATTTTCAACTCCGGTTTTAATCTCAGAGGGCTTATCACCCTCCCCCGGCACATAAGGGTCAGAATCATCGATTATTTCGCCATCTAAAAGGCGAATTATCCTTGTGGAATATTTTTCCGCCAGACTCGGGTTATGAGTTACCATCACCACCAGCTTATCCTTGGCAATTTCCTTCAAAAGCTCCATTATCGCAACGCTGGTTTCTGAATCCAGCGCTCCTGTGGGTTCATCTGCCAGAAGTATATCAGGGTCGTTTATAAGAGCTCTGGCAATTGCCACCCTCTGCATCTGCCCCCCGGACATCTGGTTTGGCTTTTTATACATATGCTCCTTAAGCCCAACCCTCTCAAGCACATCCATTGCTCTCTGGTGACGCTCCTTTTTTGAAACTCCCGCAAGGGTTAGAGCCAATTCCACATTTGAAAGCACATTCTGGTGCATAATAAGGTTATAGCTTTGAAAAACAAAACCAATGGAATGATTTCTGTAGGAATCCCAATCACTGTCCTTATATTCCTTTGTGGAAACACCGTTTATCACCAAATCTCCGCTGGTGTAGTGGTCGAGCCCCCCAATAATATTAAGAAGAGTAGTTTTCCCTGAGCCGCTGGGGCCTAAAATGGAAACAAACTCATTTTCGCGAAAGCTCACGCTGACTCCCTTTAAAGCCACCTGACGGCTGTCGCCCATTTCATATTCTTTTATAACATCCTTTAACTGAAGCATTTATTTTCTCCCATACCCCACTATTTTACACTTATAAAGCCTGCTATAAAAATAAGATTACCCATTTAATGCAAAAATAATTATGTGTTTATTAATTTAATCCAAATGTATATTTTTAATTCAAAAACCTGACCATAAATTAAATTCGCATAAGAAAAAAAACTTTGTCATAATCATTTTTTAATTTTTTTTAGCTTTCCGGTAGACAAATCCCCCCCCTTTAGTGTATAATGTCACGGTTGAAAAACATCACTCATATATGACCGCAAATGTGGTGCGGACGTTTCTACACAGTTACCGTAAATAGCTGTACTATGGGTGTGCCTTTTTATTTTGTTTTTAATTTGGCGCACTCAGCAGGAGTGCGTTTTTTAATGGGAATTATAATTTATGAAAGGGTTTAAAAATGGAAAAATTATTTAAACTTAAAGAAAACGGGACCACCGTTAAAACCGAAATCGTTGCTGGTCTCACAACTTTCATGACGATGGCCTACATCATCGCTCTTAATCCTAACCTTCTCACAGGCTTCACAGCCAACGGCGGTCAAGAGCTTTGGAACGCAGTGTTCATGTCCACCTGCATCGCTTCAGCCATCGGCATTTTTGTAATGGCATTCTTGGCAAACAAGCCTTTCGCTATGGCTCCTGGCATGGGTCTCAACAGCTTCTTTGCAATCGTTGTGGCAAACATCGCCGGCATCACAGGTCTTAGCTACACCTCAAGCTTCCAGGCTGCTTTAGTTATCATCCTTGTTGAAGGCATTGTGTTCTTTGTTCTTTCAATCTTCAACATTCGTGAAAAAATCGTTGAAGCAATTCCTCTGGGAGTTCGTAACGGCATCGCTCCTGGCATTGGCCTCATGCTTCTTAACATCGGCTTTGGCTCAAACGCAGGCGTATATTCCGAAACAGGCGGCCCCTTCTATGCAATGCGCGACTTCTTTGGCGCCCTCACACCTTCAGTTGCTCAAAGCAACATGGGCAGTGGCTACTCCTCAATGGTTTTAGCTGTTGTAACCATGTTTGTTGGCCTCTTCGTAATTGTAATCCTCGCTAAAAAAGGCGTTAAGGGTTCAGTGCTTTTAGGCATGCTGGTTGGCTCCATCATCTACTGGGCTGGAGAAGCCATCTTCCTTGGAATCAACCCCTTCGAATCCTTAAAGACTGCGTCCTTCGTACCTCCTTTCAAGGATATGTTTGATCTCACCTTCTTCAAGTTCAACTGGGAAGGCTTCGCTCAAATTGGCTGGTTCACAGCAATCACACTTATCATCACCTTCTGCATGATCGATATGTTCGACACCATCGGCACCTTGGTTGGCACAGCATCACGTGCTAACATGATCGATAAAGACGGCAATATGCCTAACATGAAGGAAGCTCTCATTGCTGACGCAGTTGGCACAGTTGCAGGCGCTTGCACAGGCACCTCCACCGTTACTACCTTTGTTGAGTCAGCAGCTGGCGTTGAGGCAGGCGGCCGCACAGGTCTCACAGCCCTCACCACAGGCGTGCTCTTCCTTTTGTGCATGTTTATCGCGCCAATCGCTGCCATCATTCCTGCACCTGCAACATCATCTGCCCTCATCTATGTTGGCATCTTAATGCTCTCAGGCCTTAAGAACATCAACTTCGACGAAATCGACCAGATAGTTCCAGTTGCAATCATGCTTCTTGCAATGCCAATTTCCGGTTCTATCGGACACGGCATCGGCCTTGGCCTCATTTCCTACACTGTAATCAAGGTGTTCACAGGCAAGGCAAAGGAAGTTTCAGCTCTTACCTATGTAATCTCCCTTATCTTCCTTGTGAAGTTCTTCTTGGTTGCATAGTGAGCTCTTGTTTCGGCAAAAACAAATTAAGTATAAATAAACCAAAGGGGCTGTGAAAAAAGAATAGTCTCATAAATCGAGTAGGAGGGGGATTTGAATAATCCCCCGACCTCTCACACCACCGTGCGT
>CAVEWD010000073.1:0-4841 GCA_963619195.1 bacterium
ATATAACGACATGGTGGGTTCCTTCGCAGGAGCCTTCAACGGCACAATCCGCAACTGCGTAAGCTATGCCACAGTTTACGGCCGCAACTATGTGGGCGGCATTGTGGGCTTCAAGGGCCAATCCAGGGGAGACTGCATCGTGGATAACTGCGTATTCGCAGGTAAGGTTATTGCAAAGGGCAACTATGCAGGCGGCATAATCGGAAGCGGCTACGCTGCAAATTCAGCCCCCAACACTCCCCTTGTGACTGTTCAAAACTGCCTTGTTAGCGGCAGCGTGAAGGGCGCAAACTATGTGGGCGGCATAATCGGCGGAAACTCCGGTTCTACAGCACCCTGGAACAACGGCATTGGCTACATTAGAGGAAACCTGGTTACAGGATCCGTTAGCGCCACAGAGGAAAATGCTGTGGTGGGCGCAATTGTTGGCTATGTTAAGGGCACAAACCGTTACAACATAATTAAAAACAACTGCTACACCGAAGGCATTGCTGATAATGCCATTGGAGAGATTGGCACAAAGGCTGACACAACGGTTTACACCGATGCCACAGCAGTAAACGCCACTCAGCTGAAAGATGGCACAGCACTTGGCATTCTTAACTCTGCCGGAACGGGCGAAGCAGCCTGGAAGCAGGGAGAGGATGCTCCTGAACTAAGCGGCAGCACCAGAATTTATCGTCTTAAGGCTTCCGGTCTTAACTCCATGACAGCGCAATCCTTTGCAACCAGCAAGGGCTATGACAATTACAACAATGAAAAATACAAGGTAACAGCCTACTACACCGATGGCACCACCAAGGAATTTATGCCCACCGACGCAGCAGTGAACGGGCCTGACTTCTCAAAGGAAGGCGAGCAGCTTTGCTCACTGGTTTATGATGGCTATGAACTTTTCTACGGTATTAAGGTGTCAAACGATGGAGATTCCACCAGCACCTTAAATAAAGTTGATGTTATAATTTGGGGCGACACAGTTCACACCGTAACAGCAGAAAACGTTCACACCTTGGCTAAAGGCAACTTAACCAAGTGGGTTGAAACCTCAGTTTTGGTTTCTGAAGATGCCACAGCCTACGATGTGTTCGATAAGGTGGCAAATGCTTATGGCATCACCTACACAGCTCCAGATTCATACTACGGCGGAAAATATATTGATTCCATCACAATGAACGGCGTAACTCTAAACGGAACCTGCAATAAGGAAAGCGATGGCTACTCCTACTGCGGATGGCAATACACAGTGAACGACACAATGGTTTACACCACCATTGATAAAACCACTCTAAAGGGCGGAGATAAGCTAACCCTCTATTTCGAGGACGACTACTCCCTTGCTTATGTATCCTCAGCAATTGACGCAATAAAGGCAATTCCTGACACATTAACCCCTGAAAACAAGAGCGCAGTTGCAACTGCAAAAAGCTCTCTCACCTGGCTTAGCCCCTTGGCTATGAATGAGGTGAAGGCAGACGAGAATTACCACAAACTTCCTGAAGCTCAGAAGAAGCTGGCAGATGTGAAGGCCTTTGAAGATGCTGTGGATGTACTTCCAACAGTGGATGATGTGACCATATCCGACAAGGTTAACGTGGATAATGCAAGAGCACTTTACACCGCTCTCACAGAGGAAGAAAAAGGCCTGGTGGATTCCACAAAGCTTGATAAGCTCACAGAGCTGGAAAACAAAATTTCCACCCTGGCAAACGCAAAAGCCTTTGAAGAGGCAGTGGATAAGCTGCCCGAGGCTGATGAGCTGACAATTTCTGACATAACAGCGGTGAAATCCGCAAGAGGGCTTTATAATGACCTTACTGATGCTGAAAAGGCTTTAGTAAATTCTGACAAGCTCAAAAAGCTGGAAGAGCTGGAAAGCAAGCTCACTCAGCTTGAAAATGTGAAGAAATTTGAAGATGCTGTGGATGAACTTCCGGCAGTTGACTCCCTAACCCTTTATAACAAGAAAGCCGTAGAGGCTGCAAGAGCACTCTACACTGCCCTCACAGAGGACGAAAAGGCAATGGTTAACTCCGATAAGCTCACCACATTGAAGGCACTTGAAGTTAAGATTGCTGATCTTGAAGCGGCTAAAGCTGTGGAAGATGCAATTAATGCAATTGATATGAGTGCTTCCAACAGAGCAACTAAGGTGGCAGAAGCAAGAGCAAGTTACAATGCTTTAACCGATGCTCAAAAGAACTTAGTTACCAACATATCAAAGCTTGAAGGCTATGAAAAACAGCTTGAAAATGTGAAGAAATTTGAAGATGCAGTAAATGCTCTTCCAAAAACGGAAGATGTGAAGCTTAGCGACAAAACAGCTGTTCAAGCTGCAAGAACACTCTACAATGCTCTCACAGATGATGAAAAGGCTTTGGTTAACTCCGACAAGCTCACCACATTGAAGGCACTTGAAGATAAGATTGCTGATCTTGAAGCGGCTAAAGCTGTGGATGACGCAATTGAAGCACTTCCGGCTGTTAAGGACGTGAAGATCAGCGATAAAACAGCTGTTAGTGCAGCAAGAAGCAAATATAACGCTCTAAGCGATGCACAAAAGGCACTGGTGAAGAGCGCAAATGTTGAAAATCTGAAGGCATTGGAAGAAACCATTGCTAACCTTGAAGCAGCTAAGAAGGTTGATGATGAAATTGATGCAATTGACATGAGTGCTTCCAACAGAGCAACTAAGGTGGCAGAAGCAAGAGCAAGTTACAATGCTTTAACCGATGTTCAAAGGAAGCTGGTTAACAACCTATCAAAGCTTGAGGGCTATGAAAAGCAGCTTGAAAATGTGAAGAAATTTGAAGATGCTGTAAATGCTCTTCCAAAGGCGGATTCTATAACCCTTGATAATAAAGCAGCAGTTCAGGCTGCAAGGAAGCTCTATAGCAACCTCACAGCTGATGAAAAAGCTTTAGTTAATAAAGATAAGCTCACAACTTTAGAGAGCTTAGAGCAAAAGATTGCCGACCTTGAGGCAGCCAAGGCTGTAGATGACGCAATTGAGGAACTTCCAACAGAAGAAAAGGTAAAGATTAGCGACAAAGCAGCAGTGGAAAGAGCAAGAAGCGCCTACAATGCCCTCACACCAACACAAAGAGGATATGTAAAGAGCGCAAATGCTGACAAGCTTAAGGCTTTGGAGGATAAAATAGCCAACCTTGAGGCAGCTAAGAAGGTTGATGATGAAATTGATGCAATTGACATGACATCTTCCGACAAAGCAACTCAGGTGGCAAAGGCCAGAGCAAGTTACAATGCTTTAACCGATGCTCAGAAGAACTTAGTTACCAACCTATCAAAGCTTGAGGGCTATGAAAAGCAGCTCACCGACGAGGAAAAGGCTAAGGCAGTGGAAGATTTAATCGAAGCTCTTCCTGAGGAAGATAAGGTTACTCTTAAGGACAAAGATGCCATAGAGCAGGCTCAGAAGGCCTATGAAGCCTTAACCACTGACGAGAGCAAATATGTTTCCCCCGAAGCTAAAGATAAGCTTGACAAAGACATTAACAAGCTTAACGAAATCATGGAAGCTGTAAATAACGCTAAGAATGCAATCGACAAGATTCCTGACAAGATTTCCGAGGAAGATATGCCCACAATCAAAGAGGCCAACACAATTTTCTCAAATCTAACCGACGAACAGAAGGAAGCCTTGGGAGATGAAAAAACTAAACACCTCGAAAACGCTAAAGAGCAGGCAGCAGCCATGAATCATCAAAGCGGAAGCTTCAAACTTGAGGGAGCTGATTGGGATGTGAAGCTGGTGGTGGAAAAAATCACCGAAGGCAGCGTATATGATGGTTACACCAAGGAAATTGGCACATCAAAGGTCATTGATTTGTTCAAGGTAACTCTTTACAGAATGAACAGCGATATGATGTGGGAAGAATATCTCTCCGAAGATGAATTAACCTTAACCGTCACAGAAAACAGCCTTAACTCCTACAAGAATGTTGAAGTTCACTATGTGTATTCAGACGATGAAAAAACCGTAATTGACACACTTAACGAATTTAACATAAGCGCAACAAATGTGAGCTTTGGTATTTACGGCGGAATGGATATTTACGGAATTTGCGGAGAATATGTTGCTCCAAAAACAGGGGACAACGCAATGGTTATAACCTATCTGGCAATTCTTGCAATGGCAGCACTGGTTCTTATTTCAGTAGTTGTTTACAAGAAAAAGAGGGGATAGAATAACATCACAATAAAACAATCGAATTAGGGGACGGCCTAGCCGCCCTCTTTTTCGATTTAATGGGCTTTAATTGCATGCTAATGCCTAAATTTTCTGCCTTTTTTCGTTAATTATGTTATAATACCCCCATGAAAAGCAACTCAGAAATTAAATCTCTCATCACAAAGGAGCTGCCGGAGGAATACAACACCTGTTTTGTGCTTCTTTATGCCATGGTGATGAGCTCTTTTTCCATTGTAATAAAGGGCGGAGGCCGCCTAGGCCTTCAATATGAAACAAATAAAGGAGTGTGCGCCTCCTATGCCTTTAAATTAATCAAAAGGGTTTTTGCCCACTCCCCGGAGCTTTGTAAGGTGAAAAACACAGGCTTTGCGGGAAAGTCCACAATTTACCGCCTCAGTGTGGAGGAACCCACTGTGGCTATGGAAATTCTTCACAGCTTCAATTTGCTTGAGCCTTCAGGCTTCTGCCTTCGTAGCGGCATTGATGAGTCGCTTTTAAACACTCAGGAGGCTAAAAGTGCCTTTGTAAAGGGGGCTTTTATTGCCTGCGGCTATGTGCACAATCCGGTGAAGAGCTACTGCATTGAATTTCGCCTTCAAAACGAGACAAATGCTGTTTTTTTTTTTTTTTT
>CAVEWD010000074.1:0-4804 GCA_963619195.1 bacterium
TATGGTTATAGGAACTTTGAGAACTTTAGAAAAAGGATAATGATGAACTTGTCCTAAAAAGCTGAAGCGGGACGCGTCCCGCTTCAGCAAGTAATAGAAAGTAACTTTATTTTTTAGGTTACCCCAACTATTGACATTGAGCCAAAAAAACAGGCCAAAGCCTGCAACCTACTAAACTGAAATGGTGACCCGTTGGGGATTTGAACCCCAGACACCCTGATTAAAAGTCAGGTGCTCTACCGACTGAGCTAACGGGTCAATAACAGCTTTTATATTATATGCTTTATTTACATTCAAGTCAATGGAAAAAAATTTTTTTTGAAATATCTTGCTTTTTAGGCGCTTTTGGGGTAAAAAATCACTCTAAAGGGCTGAGCCTTTCACTGGAATAAAGAGTTTTTTGACATTCACCCCCTCTAGCTCCAAAAGCTGTAATTTACGTTCAATTCCGCCGGCATATCCTGTAATGTTTCCGCCTGAGCCCACCACACGGTGACAGGGAATCATAATCGCAATTGGGTTGTGTCCCACCGCTCCGCCAACAGCCTGAGCCGACATTTTAGCAATTCCACGGTTTTTAGCAATTTCCTTTGCGATTTCGCCATAGCTTAAAGTTTCCCCATAGGGAATTTTAAGCATAATATTGCAAACCTCTTTACGAAAGGGAGTGGAATTACAGCAAAGAGGCGGCAGAAAATTTGGTTTATTTCCCGAGAAATAATCATCCAGCCACATTGCAGCTTCCTTAATAAGGGTGTGCTCACCCTGTGCCGCTTCCCTTGACAGAGTGCTTCCAAAATATTTTTGGTTATCAAACCACAGCCCGGTTATGGCCTTTTCATCACATGCAATGGTGATGGCGCCTAAGGGTGAACAATATTGCCCCATATAAACCATAATTTTAACCTCAAATAGCTTTAGCCTCAGATAAAACAAGCACTCCATAACAAATATACGGAGCGCTCATTTTAGGCCTAAGCCTTTATTTTACTTCACAACAATATTAAGGATTCTTCCCTTAACATAAATTTCCTTCACCACAGTTTTGCCGTCAATGAGAGCTTTCACGGTTTCATCAGCGTTGGCAAGAGCCTTAACAGCATCTTCATCGGCATCCGCTGCCGCCACAAGCCTTGCTCTCACCTTGCCGTTTATCTGCACAGGAATTTCAATTGTGTCCTCCACAATTTTATTCTCGTCATATTCAGGCCACTTCTGCTCATTGAGCATTCCGCCAAATTCGCAGCTTTCCCAAAGCTCTTCGGTGATGTGGGGTGCAATTGGGTTTAGCAAAATCAAATATGTTTTGAGATCTGCCCTTGAAATGCTCCCCTTTTCAGTGAACACATTCAAAAGCTTCATTAAAGCAGCAATGGCAGTGTTGAACTTCATTTGTTCAATGTCATCCCCCACCTTTTTGATGGTTTGATGAATTGCAGTTTCAAATTCAGGGGTATATTTTTCACTTTGATTCAGAATTTCAGGGAGCCTGAAGACTCTGTCCAAAAATCTCTTACAGCCCCTTACACCGCTGTCGCTCCAGGGAGCAGCCTTCTCAAAGTCGCCAATGAACATTTCATAAGTTCTGAGGGTGTCAGCGCCGTATTTATCCACCACATCGTCAGGGTTAACAACATTGCCGCGAGACTTACTCATTTTTTCACCGTTCTCGCCTAATATCATTCCATGGGATGTTCTCTTGGCGTAGGGCTCCTTGGTGTTTACCACACCAATATCATAAAGGAATTTATGCCAGAAACGGGAATACAAAAGGTGCAGAGTGGTGTGCTCCATGCCTCCGTTGTACCAGTCAACATTCATCCAGTAATCCAGAGCCTCCTTTGAAGCCAGCTCCTTGTCGTTGTGAGGGTCGGTGTATCTTAAGAAATACCAGCTGGAGCCTGCCCATTGAGGCATGGTGTCGGTTTCACGCACAGCGTGGTCTCCGCACTTAGGGCAAGTGGTGTTATACCACTCAGGCATATTGGCCAGAGGGCTCTCACCGTTGTCTGTGGGCATGTAGTTTTTAACTTCAGGAAGCCTTAAAGGCAGCTCGCTTTCATCAATTGGCTGCCAGCCGCATTTTTCGCAATAAACCAGAGGAATTGGTTCTCCCCAGTAGCGTTGGCGTGAAAACACCCAGTCGCGCAGCTTAAAGTTCACCTTGCGGCAGCCGATTCCCTTCTGCTCAAGGAGAGTTTTCATTTTTTCAATGGCTTCGTCCACACTAAGGCCGTTTATAAGCTCTGAATTAATTAAAGTGCCGCCATCGTGAGAGGTGAAGGCTTCCTTTTCCACATCGCCTCCTGCAATTACAGGAATAATGGGCAAATTAAATTTCTTAGCAAATTCCCAGTCACGGCTGTCGTGAGCTGGCACTGCCATTATGGCGCCGGTGCCGTAGGTCATAAGAACATAGTCGGAAACATATATTGGAATTTGCTTGCCGCTAATTGGGTTGAGAGCCTCAAGCCCTTCAAGACAAACTCCGGTTTTTTCCTTAACCATTTCTGTTCGCTCGAAGTCACTCTTCTTGGCAGCCTCCTCGCGGTAAGCCAAAACATCATTAATATTTTTGATTTTATCCTGATATTTATCAATGAATGGGTGCTCCGGAGAAATAACCATATAGGTTACTCCGTAAATGGTGTCAGGCCTTGTGGTGTAAACCCTAAGGGAGTCATCTCCAGTAGCCAGGGGGAAATCAATTTCAGCCCCCTCGCTTCTGCCTATCCAGTTTTTCTGACTGATTTTGATTCTATCAAGGAAGTTCACATCGTCTATGTCGTCTAGAAGTCTTTGGGCATAGTCGGTGATTTTAAGCATCCACTGGTTTTTAACCTTTCTCACCACTTCTCCGCCGCATCTCTCGCAAACTCCGTTCACCACCTCTTCATTGGCAAGGCCAACTTTGCAGCTTGTGCAGAAGTTGATTGGAAATTCCTTTTTATAGGCTAAGCCGTGCTTAAACAGCTGAAGGAAAATCCACTGAGTCCATTTATAATATTCAGGGTCGGTGGTGTCGATTTCTCTGTCCCAGTCGAAGGAATAGCCTAAAGCCTTAAGCTGGCTCTTGAAACGGGCAACATTATTTTTGGTTACTTTCCTCGGATGAATGCCAGTTTTAATGGCGTAGTTCTCCGTGGGAAGCCCAAAGGCATCCCAACCGATGGGGAAAAGCACATTATAGCCCTGAAGTCTTCTTTTTCTTGAAACAATGTCAAGAGCAGTGTATGGGCGAGGGTGGCCAACATGAAGCCCCTGGCCAGAGGGGTATGGAAATTCAATTAAAGCGTAGAACTTTGGTTTTTCACTTCCGTTAACAGCGGCAAAGGTTTTATTTTCCTCCCAATAGTTCTGCCATTTTTTCTCGATCTTTTTAAAGTCGTAATACATATTTTTACCTCAGTCTGCCCGAAATTCGAGCTAAAAATGCATTTTGTGTTCTTTATCAAAAATACATTTTACTTTTTTTTGCCTTTATTGTCAACAATTCCAGCTGCTATTAATCAGCATTGTGAATTTAATTTGGCTAACACAAAGCCCATGCCAATAAAAAAAATAGCGAAAGAAGCATCAAGCTTCCTACGCCAGCTACAAGTTTATTTTATCAAGCTTTCAAACCAACCCTACATATACTGCCTTTTATATTCCTCACTATGTTCAATGAGGCAAATTCTCACTCCGTTTGGGTCAACAATGAAGGCTTGCCTGCCAACAGAGGTTACTGCAACTTGCCCCAGAATTTCATAACCTTTGTTTTTAAGGACAGCTATAGCTTCATCTAAGTTGTCAACATCCGTTCCTATTGAGTAGAGCCCTACGGAGAAATCAGGGGCCTCAATCAATTCCACGCAGGCACCCTTTGGACTTTCCATAATTGTTATACCACCTTGGGGCAAATCCACGTGATAACCCTTTTTAAAGCCTAACACATCCTCATAAAAAGCCACAGATTCACTTAGGCTCTTAACAATCATTGTGGAATACATTACAGAAACCCGCATGTTCCACCTCCAATTTTATTTTTTACGAAATGTTATATCCCTTTAATAATCAAGCTTGTAACAAAATAGTTACCCTGCATATCATATCTGTTTAGAAAATAATTCAAAAGCTCAAAAATACTGTGAAGGGCATTGTTATAAAATTCGCCAAAGTAGCTAAAGATAAATCTTGTTAATAAGAAGAAGCCAACGGAAAGAAAAAGCATTATAATGCCAAAAATGATTCCCAAAATGGCAAAAACCTTACCCTTTTCCTGAGTGGCTTTAATTTGCCCTAAGGCAATAATGCTCAGCACCACAGCCACAACTGCAGAAGGAATGGCAATGGTCCCCATGGGGATGGCAAAGGGCACAGCGGCAAAGGCAAAGCCGATTATGGCCATAGCATTATATTTTTGTGTTTCATATTTTCCCTGGGGAGAGTAGCTGCTATGGGAAGACGAGCTGGCAAAGCCTTCTCCCACCGAAGTGCCACATCCACTACAGAATTTTGAATCTGCCTGAATTTCCTTCCCACATTTTCTGCAAAACATAATTGGTTCCTCAATCTTTCTAAAAAGATTATATTATTTAACCCTAAGTTTGTCAATCGATTCTTTTTATGGGAATTTGCTTATTAAATGAGGCATTGTGAAAATGAACGTCTCAAAGGATTTATTTACTGAAAAATCTCCAAGGTGGCCGAAGCGAAGCTATACTTACTATTAATGATATTCACCATAATTCACAGCCTGAAGTTTACTTTAGGTTAAACATTTTGACATAAAAATATGCACCTCCAATAGTGCCTAACTTTT
>CAVEWD010000075.1:0-3845 GCA_963619195.1 bacterium
TCGCTTAACGGATAAAAGTTACCTCGGGGATAACAGGCTTATCTCTCCCAAGAGTTCACATCGACGGGGAGGTTTGGCACCTCGATGTCGGCTCGTCGCATCCTGGGGCTGGAGCAGGTCCCAAGGGTTTGGCTGTTCGCCAATTAAAGCGGCACGCGAGCTGGGTTCAGAACGTCGTGAGACAGTTCGGTCCCTATCCGTCGTGGGCGCAGGATATTTGAAGGGAGCTGTCCTTAGTACGAGAGGACCGGGACGGACGAACCTCTGGTGCATCGGTTGTCACGCCAGTGGCACAGCCGAGTAGCTATGTTTGGAAGGGATAAGCACTGAAGGCATCTAAGTGCGAAGCCCACCCTAAGATTAGATATCCCTTTACTTAAGTAAGAAAGACCACAGTTAGACTAACTGTTTGATAGGTCGGAGGTGTAAGTACAGTAATGTATTCAGCTGACCGATACTAATTGGTCGAGGGCTTTTATTAAGATTTTACTTGTTGTTTCTTATGCAATTTACAATCAGCTCTTCGAAAAGATTTAATATGTTAAAAATCCTCGTGATGATAGCGGTGAGGTCCCACCTGTTCCCATACCGAACACAGAAGTTAAGCTCACTTGCGCCGAAGGTACTTGGCTGGAAACGGCCCGGGAGATTAGGGAGTCGCGGGGTTTTTTTATGTTGATTTTTTGCACACTTTTTCATTTGTGTTAAAATACTTTTATGGAATATAAAATAATAAAACAACGTCATAGAAATAAAAGAAATTTAGACTTTTCAAATCAGCTAAGAAAGCAATTCGGCTTATCCCTTTTGTGTGCTGACTACCTTATTTCCAAGGGAATAGCCGACATAGATTCAGCCGAACGTTTCCTTCGTCCAAAGCTTAATCATCTTTTTTCTCCCAATTGCTTTAATGATATGGATATTGCAGTTGATCGCATTAATGAGGCTATTTCAGCCCAGGAACAAATCTTTATATATGGTGATTATGACTGTGATGGTATTTGTGCATCTGTAATATTATATAAAGCCTTAGTTCATCTGGGAGCTCTTGTTGATGTTTATCTGCCGGATAGATTCTCTGATGGTTATGGCATGAATATTAACGCTGTAGATAAGCTTAAGAAGCAAAATGTCTCTCTTATTATCACTGTTGATAACGGCATTACGGCTGTGAAGGAAATTGAATATGCTAATTCCATTGGAATTGATGTCATCCTAACAGATCATCACCAACCACCATCAGTTATTCCAGATGCAATTGCAGTTATAGACCCGAAAAATTCAGAGGATTTATACCCCTTTAGTGAAATTTGTGGCAGTGTTGTGGCCTTAAAGCTTGTGGAAGCTTTAGGAGTTGAAGATAAAAAACTTGTCTGTGAACTCATCACCTTTGCTGCAATTGCCACTGTGGCAGATTTGGTGCCTTTAATCGAAGAAAATAGAACTATAACATCAATTGGCCTTAAATATTTAAAATATAATTTGAATTATGGTCTAACAGAGTTAATCAAGATTTGCGGAATTTCAGATATGTCTAACATTAGTTCATCAGATGTTGCCTTTAAGATTGCACCCAGAATTAATGCCTGTGGTCGACTTGCAAATGCACGCATGGCTTTTGAGCTTTTCACCACTGCAGATTTATCTAGGATTAAGCAACTATCTGATGAGGTTAATGCCCTTAACGAAGAGCGTAAATCAATAGAAGATGACATTATTTCCCGTGCCGAAAATTATCTTATTGAAAATGATCTTCTGAACAAGGAAAGGGTTTTATTTATTTTTCTTGATGATGCTCATGAAGGTGTGGTTGGAATTGCCGCAGGAGAAATATGTGAAAAATATAACCGTCCCACTATAGTCGGAAGCATAAAAGATGGTAAGGCAACCGCTTCCTGCCGAAGCATACCTGGTTTTAATATATATGATGCCTTAAGTTCCGCTGATTATCTTTTTGTGAAATTTGGCGGGCATTCCCAAGCCGCAGGTTTTACTGTAAAGGAAGAGAATATAGATGAGCTTGTTGCCATTGTTAATCAACAGGCTGTTGAAATGAATGTTGATAACCTGTTAATAAAGCATTTGTATTACGACATTGAAACTGTCCCTGCTTACGTAACCAAAGCTGCTGTAGAACAAATGGATGCCTTTGCCCCATATGGCTTAAAAAACCCCAGACCTGTATTTAAATTTGAAGGAGTTGTGATTCGTAGCATTTCATATATTGGCACCTCTGGTAAACATGTGAGATGCGAAATAATGACCCCTTCTGCAATATTTCGTGGGATAGGATTTTCAATGGCGGATCAATTCAGTCAAGTGGATATATCCTGTAAATATGACATTTTATTCACTCCTTCAATTAACGAATTTAGGGGAGTGAGTGAATTGCAACTGGAAATTAAAGATTTGCAGCCTCACATTGAGCTTCCAAAGCAATATTGTTTAAGTCTTTATAATCATTTTTATGTCAACAGCAATGTTGCAGTTGACTTCATCCCCAAAAGTGAACAAATTTTGTCTTTAAATGTTGAAGGGTGCATAAATGAATACCCTAATGCATTCTTTATTGCCTATGGGAAGGATGCCCTCCTTCGGGTAATGCGCTACTGTGAATATAAAAACATCAAGCTAAATTTGTCCTATGGCACGCAAAATGCATTAGAATCTAATGCTGTAAACCTTTTGGTAAATCCAACCGAAGATATGTTATCTGCTGTGTGTGATATGTTTATTGTTTTAGATCCTCCATGCTTTTGCGGATATGAGTCAAGACTTTATGAAAACAATGAAAAGGCATTTTTCTTGCGTTCTGAGGCTTATGTGCCTTCTGTTTACATTGATAGAGAATATATTGCCTTTATATATAAAAAATTGCCTGCTCTTAGAAATTTAGAAAATAGCCTGGATTTATTTATAGAATTTTTAAATTCTCAAAGCATACTGCAGGTAAATTACTTTTTACTTAGAATTTGTTTGGATATACTAAGTGAATTGAGTATAATAGATTATGAAATTAGAACGGATAAATTATACATTGAATTCACGCCAATTTCCGGCGTAAAGGATATCAACACATCTTCCGTTATGCAGAAATTAGCAAAAGCGTATGCTTAGCTGTTTGGGAGGACAATATGGACTTAAAAGAAAAAATAAGAGTTATAGAAGGGTTTCCTACTGAGGATATCAGCTTCAAGGATATAACCACTCTCATAAAGGATAAAGATGATTTTAAAGAGTCTGTGGATATATTGGTTGAACTTGTTAAGAAAAACGGTATCAATGACATAGATGTGATCGTTGGGCCAGAGGCTAGAGGCTTTATTTTCGGAACTGCGATGGCCTATGCCTTTTCAGCTGGTTTTGTTCCAATTAGAAAGCCAGGAAAGCTTCCTGCTGAAACCGTTAGTTATTCATATTCTCTGGAGTATGGTCAGGATACCGTTGAAATGCATGCAGATGCCATTAAACCTGGTCAGAAAGTTTTAATTGTCGATGATTTGCTGGCTACTGGAGGCACATTAGATGCCTGCGCTAAATTAGTTGAAAAGCTAGGCGGAGAGGTTGTTGGTGTTGTTGTGTTAATTGAGCTTACCGAGCTTAAAGGTCGTGATAAACTCTCAGGCTATAAAGTTATTTCAGCTGTGGAATATCCATATTAATTAAGCCGAAAATTTTGATTTAATAATTTGATTTTAAAGCGAGCCTTGAAAGCAGGGTTCGCTTTTATGGAATAAGGGAGAATAAAATGAAATATATAGATATGCATTGCGACACTCTGATGCCCTTTGCAAGGAGTGATGATTTTGATCTTTATGAAAATGATAAAATGATAGACATTAAAA
>CAVEWD010000075.1:3855-4779 GCA_963619195.1 bacterium
TTAAAAAGCTCATAAAAGGGGAGTGTATGGCTCAGTTTTTTGCCATGTTTGTTCCTCAGGAAAGCCTTTTTGCTAAAGAAGAAATAAAGTGTAGCTCAGCGTGGGAATATATTGATGCCTTAAGTAATGGATTTTATAATACGCTTAGTACACAGGAAGATAAAATTGCCTTTGCAGGTAATTTTGATGATCTTCAAAGAAATTATGAAAATGATAAAATATCAGCATTTCTCACTGTTGAGGATGGGTATTGCGTAGATGGCTGCTTTGAAAATATAAGAAAGCTTTATGATAAGGGTGTGAGACTGATCTCCCTCACATGGAATTTTCAAAATTGCTTTGGCTTCCCAAATTCCAAGGAAGATAATATCATGAACGCAGGCCTTACTCCATTTGGAAAAGAGGCTTTGGAATATATGAATGAACTTGGCATCATAATAGATGTCTCTCATTTGTCCGATGGCGGCTTTTACGATGTTGCCGACATATCTAAGGCTCCTTTTGTAGCTTCTCACTCAAATTGCCGTGAAATAACCCCTCATACCCGCAATATGACAGACGAAATGATAAAAAAAATGGCAGAATGTGGCGGAGTTGCTGGGATTAATTTTTGCAGTGACTTTATTGTTCCCTCTGGTGGCGATGATATATCAAAAATAGAATATATCATAAAGCATATTGAGCATTTTGTGAATAAAGGCGGCATAGAATGTGTTGGAATAGGCACTGACTTTGATGGCATTCAAAGCAGGCTCGAAATAGAAAATGCCTTAATGATGCAGCTTTTGTTCGAGAGACTTTCTCTTTGTGGGTTTTCAGATTCAGATATTGAAAAAATTGCTTTCAAAAATGTGCAGCGTGTTATTAAAAGCAGCATGAAGTAGCATGAAAAGTGTGTGTTATGAGACAGTATTGCATTTATAC
>CAVEWD010000076.1:0-4749 GCA_963619195.1 bacterium
CCCACACTAACTTCCACCTCAACTTCCACTGTGGAACTTACTTTGGGAATTAACTTGTGGAACTTACTTTGGAAATTAACTTTTTATTGTATTGAAAAAATGTAATGATTGTGTTAAAATACCCGTTGTTGGGCGCCCGTAGCTCAGGGGATAGAGCATGCGGCTTCGAACCGCAGTGTCGGGGGTTCAAATCCCTTCGGGCGTACCACTTTTATCATTTCAAATAGTATTTTTCAAAACTTGTGTTTAATTCATTGTGTACACATATTTTATTAGTTGTGCTGTATGTGAGCAAATCCTTTATTTTTAAGTATTGTTTTTATTTTAATTCAAATTGTAAATTATTTTTGGTATGTAAAAATCAATGAGACAGTTTAAACCGTCTCATTGAAAGTTTGATATTTATCTGATAAAATTGGTCACGCAAGGTTCCTCGAATTCAGGGAGCGTTATCCCGGTTTCCTTGCCTGCTTGAATGCATTTTAGCAACCACGCCATGTTTTTTCCGAGAGCTCGAAGTACCTGCATTCCCTCGAGATCCTTTTGAACATCCTCTGCACAACTCCCATGAATCACACACCAATATTTCGATGATACAACTGGCATATTTGATATTTGAAAATATTTGTTAATTCGATCGAACGCTGTAGTGCCTCCACCTCTTCTGCAGCAAACAACAGCTGCGGCGGGTTTGAATGCAAATTTGTTTCCACTTGCGTAAAAAAGCCTATCCATAAAGGCGCATATTGCTCCGTCTGCTGATGCATAGTGTACGGGTGAACCAAATATAAATCCATCAAATTCATCAATTCTTTGGTAGACTTCATTCACAATGTCATCAGTAACACATCTGCCTGATGCTTTTTTTGAGCACTTTACACAGCCAAGGCAACCCTTTATCGCTTTATCGCCAACCAAAATTGTTTCTGAATCAATTCCGCATTCATTTAGGGTTTTTGCAACGGTTTTTAGGGCTTCGGCTGTGCTGCCATTCTTGTGGGGGCTTCCATTTATGAGTAGAACCTTCATATTATCACCTTATTATTTCTATTTAACTTTGCTCTTCTTTATTGCATACCAAATTGATGGTGCAACAAATAGTGAGGAATATGCTCCTGCAATAAAGCCCACAATCATAGGAAGTGTAAATTCCCTTATTGATTCAACACCAAAAACATACAAGCTTAATACAGCAAGCATAGTTGTAAGTGTGGTGTAAAATGTTCTCTTACAAGAGCTCTTAAGGGCATCATCTGTTATGGATGCATAGTCATTCTTTGTATATTTTCTTTTTACCTGTTTTACTCTGTCGAACACAACTATGGATGAGTTGATGGAATAGCCTAAAATAGTCAAGATAGCTGCAACAAACGATGAATTTACCTGAAGCTTGAATATTGCGTAAAAACCAAGCATGATAAGTACATCATGAATAAGCGCTATAACAGACGCAAGCCCGGAAATAAATTCTATTCTGAATGTAATATAGATCAAAACACAAACTATAGTTATAAGGGCTGCCTTTACTGCCTGACTTTGAAGTTCTTTTCCAATCGTTGGGCTAACGCTGTCAAAGGAAAGCACATCATCATCAGTTAGTGAGAATGTGTTTTGCATATCATCTATAAAAGCGTTTTTTGTTTTTTCATCAAAGTGAATGGTCGACTTTATAATCACTTGTGTTCCATTATCACCAGCAGAAGATATAATTGCTGAGCTGTCATATTTGTCACTGACATTTCTAATTTCATCAAAAGTAAAGCTTCTGTTTATTTCGAATTGGGCGATGGAACCTCCTGCAAAATCAATTCCAAGATTAAATCCATTTACTAATATGCCAACAAATCCTACTAAAATGAAAATAGCAGCTATTAACAAAAGCTTTTTATAGTTTTTTGCTGTATCAATTTTTAAAATGCTCATTATTTTTCCACCTTTCCGGCGAAGAACAGTGCCTTATTCCCAAATATTATTACAATGGATTTAATAAGCCCTTTTGTGACAACCACTGCCGTAAACATGCTCACAAGAACACCAATCATGAGTGTGAGGGCAAAACCTCTGATCGTGCCAGAACCAAACAGGAAAAGGGCAGCTGCTGCAATTATTGTTGTTATATTAGCATCTAGAACTGTTTTAAATGCGATAGAAAATCCGCTATCAATGGATGATAATGGGCTCTTTCCTAATTTAAGTTCTTCCCTTATTCTCTCAAAAATAATTATGTTTGCATCTACCGCCATTCCAACAGAAAGAACAATGCCTGCAATGCCTGTAAGGGTCAATGTTACATTTAAAAATGCAATTATATATAAGAAAATGATTATATATATTATCAGCGCTAAATCTGCGGCCAAACCAGGAACTTTATATATGATGAGCATGAACAAAATCACCAAAGCTGCTCCAATTACTCCGCCTAATATCGCTTTTGAAAGCGAATCTTGTCCCAAGGTTGCGCCAACCGATTGTGCCTGAACAACGGTGAAATCAACAGGCAGTGCACCTGCTCGGATGAGAGTGGCCAGCTCCATGGCTGCATCTTTGCTTTCCAGACCTGTTATATATGCAGTTCCTTCAGATATTTTTGAGTTAACTTGAGGGCTGGAAAGAACTTCATCATCCAACATTATTGAAATCTGCTGTCCAACAAGAGACTCTGTTGCTTCAGCAAATATTTCAGTTCCTTCATCATCAAAAACAAGCTTTACTGCAGGTGTTTGAATTGAGCTTGAATCTGTATAGGTGTCATAGCTGCTAGACTTTACATGTTCACCCGTAAGAATAACATTTCCATTAGGGTCAACGAATTTAAGCTCAGCTGTCTGTCCAATAAGGGAGATAGCTGCTTCTTCATCCTCTACATCTGGAATGCTAATTCTTATTTTGTTTGTTCCCTGCTTTGTTATTTCCGGTTCATTCACACCAAGAGAATCTATTCTTGTTCTTATTGTAGCGATGGCTTTGTCGAGAGTATCATCGCTAACCTCTCCCTCGGATTCATCTGCCTGAAGCACAACATATACGCCACCTGTTAAATCTAGCCCGTATTTTATTTGTTCTCCTATCGGGCTAACGTCATAAACTCCAATCAGTTTACTTAATGGTAGTCCATAAATAAACAATAAAACAGCCAGAATGATTATGACAATCATTGCGCATAACTTAATTATATGTTTCTGTTTTTTCATATATAATCCTTTCAGAAATTTGTACTTTAACTTTGTAATTATAAACAATATATGCATTTAAATCAACGACTAAAAGCTAAATAAGAACATTAAAAGTTGATAAGTTGATATAGCTGGTTTCAATTTCAAAACTCTATTCAAATGCACAATGTTGCTTTAAGTGTGGTATAATAATGAGAAAATAATTTTATATTATAATTATCAGTGTATTTAGCGGAGTATTTATGAAAAAGAACGAACTTGTTGATTTAGAGATAGAAGACAATGTGTCGCTTACAAAGAGCATAGCGCATATTGATGGAAAAAAAGTATTAATTAGTGGTGGTTGGAAGGGGCAAAGGGCCACTGTTAGGATACGAAAAATAAGAAATAATAGAATAGAAGCTGATTTTGTTGAAGCAAAGGAAAAGGCACCTTTTGAAACAGATGGCATATGTATTGATTTTGGAAGATGTGGTGGGTGTAATGCTGGTGGCATAACATATGAACAACAGCTAGAGTTTAAATCTTCATATGTCAGGGAGCTTTTTGATAAAGCAGGTATAGCATATGGTGAGTTTGAAGATATTGTGCCATCACCGACTGTTGTTGGATACAGAAATAAAATGGAATTTTCCTTCGGTGATGAGATTAAGGATGGAGAACTTACCCTTGGCATGCACGAAAAAAGGAAACATCACAGCATAGTTTCAGTGAAGCATTGTACAATTTCTCCAAACGATTTCAATGTTATAAATGCAGCATGTGAGAATTTTTTTAGAAGTAGTAGAATTCCTTTCTATAATAAAACGACTAAAAGTGGTTTCTTGCGTCATTTAGTTTTAAGGCATAGCGTATATGAAAATGCTATACTTATAAATTTAGTTACAACTTCTTTTATGGAACTAGATGAAAAAGCATTTGTCGATATGATTCTTTCATTAAAAATAAATGGGAAGGTAGCTGGAATACTTCACACATTAAATGATTCGTTTGCGGATGCGGTTATTCCTCAAAAAATAAAACTTCTGTATGGAGTTGACTATATTACAGAAAATTTATGTGGGTTAAAATTTAAAATCACACCCTTTTCATTCTTTCAAACTAACACAAAGGGAGCTCAAAGACTTTACGGAAAAGTTAGGGAATATTGCACGGAGACTTCTGATAAAGTAATATTTGATCTTTACTGTGGCACAGGCACAATAGCTCAAATAGTGTCACAGGGAGCTAAAAAGGTTTATGGTATAGAACTTGTGGATGAGGCTGCACAGGCAGCAACTGAAAATGCGGCGTTAAATGGGATAGATAATTGCACGTTCATTAGTGGCGATGTATTAAAGGAAGTTGATGGGTTAGCCGAAAAAGCTGATATTATAATTCTTGATCCACCGCGGGCAGGGATAAACCCTAAGGCTGCGGAAAAAATTATAGCATTTGCTCCAGAGACATTTATTTATGTCAGTTGCAAAGCACAATCATTGGTGAATGACTTGCCTGCATTTATTTCTGCAGGATATGAAGTTATAAAAGTGTGCCCCGCAGATATGTTTCCGCATACGGAACACGTGGAGACGGT